>NZ_JABUZF010000271.1:7814-37801 GCF_014897885.1 Halomonas sp. 3D7M
ACCTCAACCACTTCCCTAACGAGGAAGTTACCCCCGAGGGTGCCATTGGTATTCAACACGCCCATGAACTGCCCGCCGCTATTGCGCGCTTAGCCGCGTAAGCGACGTCGCGGCGAGCGATCATAGAGTCTCTTTTAAAAGTAGGTAGCCAAACGCTCTTTAACGTTTAACTGGTCATCCACTAACAGCAGTTGGCGCCATTTATCGAAGGTTAAACAGGGATGAGAGGCGCCAAATGCGACGATATCACCGACCTCGACATCCTGAGCCTCTTCGGGAAGGTGCACAAAAGCGTGCTGATCCATAATTTTCGTCACTTCCCAACCAGCCACAGGCAATGGCTGCGAGGCGCTACCTGCTTCCCGGAAACGACGCAGGGCAATAGGTAACTGGTCATGACCAATATCACGCTTCCCAAGCGCCACAATGGCAAGCCCAGGTTCGGGAAGCGACTGCACCTGGGCAAACACTTCCAGAGCAGGCTCAAGCCCCTGCTGTAAATCCGGTCGGCGGTCTAATACCGCTGACTGTGCTTCACGATAAAGCCCATGGTCGTGGACGACATAACACCCAGGCCGTAGCACAGGCGTAAATCGCCCCTGCAGCGGTGCGCCCTCAAAGACTTCTGCAATCACGTCATACCAAGCAGAACCTGAGGCCGTTACGATCGGGTTTTCTTGCGCAAAGCGGCCAGCCGCTTCAAGCTCTACCGCTACATCCACCAGATATTGAGCATAAGCACGAATACCCGCTTCGGGGTTATCCCCGTGAACCACCCCTTCATAGCCTTCCAACCCCACTAGTGAAAGCGCAGGCTCATCAGCAATTGCCTCTGCCAGAGAAAGAATCTGCTGCTTATTGCGGCAGCCACAACGACCTCCGGTGACCCCCACCTCAATCAGTAGCGCCAAATTCAAATCACGCTCCGCAAAGAAACGTCCGAGCTGACGCACGTTTTCCTGACTATCGACCACACAGTAAAACGTCGCGCCCTGCTCAATCAGGCTGGCGATGATGGACATATTGGCCTGACCAACCAGTTGGTTCGCCATCAATATCCGAGTGACACCATTGGTGAAGGCCGCACGACACTGGGGTGCAGTGGCAAGTGTGATACCCCACGCCCCCGCCTGGAGCTGTCGCTGGAAAAGCGCGGGCGTCATGGTGGTTTTGCCATGGGGCGCCAGGTGAGCGCCATGAGCCTCGGCGAATCGTTGCATCCAGGCTACGTTATGAGCCAGTGGGCTTTCATGCACCACGGCAGCAGGCAGGCTGACACCTGATAGAAGGTTTGATCCCAATTCCACACCGCCTTTATCCATTACTAATGGCATTGTCTGCATTCGCCCACTTCCTGTTTAGTTTTCTGTTTAATGAAACACATCAATGTTAGATATTTTCACAACCATTGACTTCAGGTTAGAAACTAACATACTTTCTAAATCAGGCAACCCCTAGGAGTCCACGGTGAGCCAAGAAATCGACATCTTGTCACGTATTACCACTGACTTTGCTGCCCTGCGCGAAGCTGAAAAGAAAGTCGCCGAGCTGATATTTGCTGACATCGAGTTTGTCACCGAAGCAAGCATCGGTGACATCGCCCAGCGCGCAGGAGTAAGTGATGCCAGCGTCACCCGATTTGCCCGCGCTATCGGCTGCACGAATGTGCGCGACTTAAAAACGCGCTTAACACGCGCTTTAGCAGCAGGTCGTCGTTTTATACAAGAAGCGACCCCCGAAGACAGTTCAAGCGTGGTGTATGACATTGCCACGCAAACCTTGGCGCTTAACCGTGATCTACTCGCCCAGGCCGATGTAGCAGGCGCGGTTGAACTGCTGGATCAAGCGCGCCAGATATTGGTATTTGGCGCAGGAGGCGGTTCCAGCATTCTCTGCCAAGAGTTTCAGTTCCGTTTAGTTAGACTGGGCTATGCGATCTGCGCTTACCCTCAAGCACTCTTGCCCCGCATGGTAGCGTCAACCCTAGAGCCGAATGACGTCGTCGTTGTGCTATCAGTCACTGGCTACACCCCGGAGATGGTGGAGTCTGCACAAATTGCCAAGCAGTACGGCGCAAAAGTGATTGCCATCACCGCTCTGAATTCTCCTTTAGCCGAAACATCCGACATTGTGCTACCGATTACTTCTCGGGAAACCGACTTCATCTATCACCCTTCAGCTTCCCGCTACGCCATGCTGGCGGTCATCGACGTGTTAGCGCTTGAACTTGCCATGCGCCACCGTGAGCGTTCACGAACTAAATTACGCCGTCTCAAACTTAGCCTCGATGACCATCGCGGTGGCGACAACCGCCAGCCACTAGGAGATTAAGATGGTTTACGACCTGCTGATTCGTAACGCCAACGTATTGGATGGCTCCGGCGCAGCCCATTTTCGTGCCGATGTGGCTATTCAAGGCGAACGTATCTGCGCCATTGGCGACATGCCCTACGCCACCGCCACAACCATTATTGACGCCCAAGAGCGCTATCTGGCTCCTGGCTTTATTGACGTCCACACTCACGACGACACCAATGTTATTCGTACTCCCGAAATGCTGCCAAAGCTGACACAAGGAGTAACGACGGTGGTGGTGGGTAACTGTGGAATCAGCGCCAGCCCCGTGACGCTCGCTAGCGAAGTTCCCGACCCCATGAATTTATTGGGCAAGCTAGAAGACTTTCGCTACCCAAGCTTCAGCGCCTATGCCAACGCCGTGGACGCTGCCGCACCCAGTATTAACGTCGCCGCCTTGGTGGGGCATACCAGTCTACGCAGCCAGGTGATGGATAGCTTTGCCCGGCCTGCGAATCGAGAAGAAATTGCCAACATGGAAGCGTTGCTAAGCCAAGCGCTAGATGAAGGTGCATTAGGGCTTAGTTCGGGGCTTGCCTACCGCAACGCGATACACGCGCCGACCACCGAAATGGCTCCCCTGGTGGCCGCCGTCGGGAAATCAGGCGGCGTCTATACCACCCATCTTCGTGATGAGTTTGCGGGTCTGCTAGATGCCATGGACGAAGCATTTGCCACTGCTCGCAGTGGCCAGGTGCCCCTGGTGATCTCGCACCTAAAATGCGCCGGCGCGGGTAATTGGGGAGGCGCGGGTAAGGCGTTGGGTAAATTAGAGGCAGCCGCCCAACATCAGCATGCTCACTGCGACTGCTACCCCTACACCGCTGGCTCCTCCACCCTCGATCTCGGCCAAGTGACAGATGAGATTGAGATCACCATTACCTGGTCGACACCGCACCCAGAGCAGGCGCGCCGCCCACTTAAAGAGATCGCCGCCGAGTGGGGAGTATCTCTTTTAGACGCTGCCAAACAGCTACAGCCAGCGGGGGCGGTTTACCACAACATGAGTGAAGCGGATATGCAGCAAGTGTTAGCGCATCCGCTCTCCATGGTCGGTTCCGATGGTTTACCGAACGACCCGCACCCTCACCCGCGTCTTTGGGGTGCATTTCCGCGTGTACTAGCTCACTACAGCCGCGATTTAAAGCTAATGCCGCTAGCCGAAGCGGTGCGCAAAATGACCAGCCTTTCGGCAGCTAATTTTGGCTTAACAGATCGTGGCGTGATCCGCATAGGCGCCTACGCAGACCTCACCCTTTTTGATCTGAAAACTCTTGAAGATACAGCCAATTACGAGACCCCTATTGCGGCCGCTAGAGGCATCGAAATGGTCATAGTGAACGGCAAAATCGCCTATCACCAGGGCACAATTTCAGACCAACGCGCAGGCAGGATGCTGCGCAGAACAGAGCGCATTTTGCAATCAATTCCCACCTTTCACCCCAACTAGGAGCAAACCTCATGAGCATTACACGATACGGCACCGAAGGCGGCGTAGGCACCGGCGGTCAGAAGCTGCCCTTTGCCCGCGCTGTAGAGGCAGGTGGCTGGCTATACGTCTCCGGCCAAACTCCCATGACCGATGGCGAAGTCGTTGAAGGCGGCATTGTTGAGCAGACTCGCCTCGCCTTCAACAACTGCCTGGCCATTATGCATGAAGCTGGTTACGGCGTTGAAGATGTCGTACATGTCACCACCGTGCTCACCGATGCGCGCTATTTCAGCTCTTTCAACAAAGTGTTTAAGGAGGTCTTTGGCGACAACCCACCGGCACGCATCTGCAGCGTTCAAGACTTGGTGGTGGATTGCAAAGTTGAGGTTGACGTGAAGTGCTTCCGCGCTGATCGCGCCTAAACACCTAAAAATAACTACCACAAAAAAAGCGCCGTACCCCGGCAAGGGCACAGCGCCAGATTACCGCGTGATTCAGATAAAAGCCCTGCGGTAATCGCTTCCATTGCCTACCTCCGGCCGCGGCAACGGCCGGATCAACAACGATAAGAGGTTAACATGAACAGCCAACTATTCCTTACCACCTTTGTGCTCTACATCGTCGCCATGATTGTGTTTGGCTGGTGGATTTCAAGACACAAACGCAGCAGCGGTGACGACTTCTTGCTCGGCGGGAGAAGCGTACCGCTCTTTCTTACCGTCGGCACCACGGTTGCCACCATGGTAGGTACTGGTTCAAGCATGGGTGCCGTTGGGTTCGGTTATGCCAACGGCTGGGCAGGCGCTTTATATGGCATTGGCGGCGCAATTGGAGTTTTACTACTCGCCGTGTGTTTTGCCCCCGTTCGTAAGCTGCGTTTTATGACTATGAGCGAGGAACTCGCCTATTACGTCGGCGCCAACCGGTTGGTGCGCAATGTGGTCGCGCTACTTATCTATATTGCCTGTATAGGCTGGCTGGGCGCCCATATTCTTGGCGGTGGCCTTTACCTCTCTTGGATGGCGGGTATTGATCTAACGACTGCGCGTATTCTGGTTGCTCTGGGCTTCGGCATTTACTGCGTGGTCGGCGGTTATTTCGCAGTTATCTGGACTGACACTATTCAAGCGGTCGTACTGTTCGCGGGCTTTATCTTGATGGCAATATTGGCACTGATCGAGGTTGGCGGCTTCTCAGGTCTTACAGCAGGTATGGATGCGGGCGCCGCTAGCTTTCTAGGCATTGGTCAGATTGGCGGACTACCGGCGCTATCGCTTGCCGCCGTTATTGCTATCGGCGTACTGGCAACACCCTCTTTTCGTCAGCGCATCTATTCAGGTAAATCAGTGGGCTCGGTACGCCGCTCGTTCTTAATCACCGGCGTTCTTTACTTGGGCTTTTCGATCATTCCCGCGATTATCGGTATGGCCACCCACGCGCTTAACCCTGGGCTCGAAAACAGCAACTACGCCTTCCCTTTTCTAGCCACTGAAATCATGCCACTTGGGCTGGGCTTACTGCTGTTGGTAGCAGGCCTCTCCGCCACCATGTCGAGTGCAAGCTCCGATGCGATTGCCGGCGTTTCCACGCTGATTCGCGATCTGTATGTGCTGGCAACGGGCCGCACGCCCTCCGCACGAAATGTTGTGCGCTTCTCACGTATTGCACTCGTAGCAACCATTGGTCTGGCACTGCTGTTCGCACTAGCCTCGGATAATGTCATCACCTACATCACCCGTATGATCTCGACAATTCTGTCAGGACTGTTTGTGAGTGCCATGCTCGGTCGCTTCTGGCCCCGCTACAACTGGCAGGGCGCGATCGCCACGCTAATTTGCGCGTCGGTGACTTCTTTAACGATTATCGCCAATAGCGACTGGACAGCCTTCTGGGGTAACCCAAGCATTCCTGCGGTGCTTGTAGCACTGGTAGCAGGCGTGATGGTAAGTCTAGTGACACCCGCTTCCCGCGTTACCCCGGAGCAGGCGCTAGCGATTCTTGACCAAGAGCGCCAGCGAATGGAGCAAGTGCCCGAGCCAACACTCACCAGTGATGAAGTGCCCGCTGCATCTCGCTAATTATTAGCCAGTAGTGCGCCAAAAAGCCCCGCTGATGAATTACCTCAGTGGGGCTTTTATAACCCATTGGCGGGGCTGGGCACGCGATCGATAATCCATTGGGCATCCTTACGAGTCGAGACAATCCGGGGAAGTCTCTGGCGGGTTCAACACTGTTTTGGATTTAGCGGGGGATTAGGTAAGCCCAAGTAGGGCTTCTGCTAACTTAACGTCATCGTAACGGTCTATATCAGCGTTATCCGCTGCAAGATCCGTATCGATAATTTGAATACCCATCTGCTTACTGATGATTTCCATCTGCTCAGTTGAAACACTCAGTAACTGCGAATCAAACAGCAGAAAGTCTATTAAGGGTCGTTCTGGCGACCTCGTTTGAGGTTTGAATGACATAGACTTGAATGGCACTGGTTTGAGTGACAAGTGGTGATTGAGCATTCTAATCTGGTCAACCAACGTCATCCCAAACGTTTCAAGATCGGTTCCCAAACTAGGCACATACACCCTCGGCGCTGGATTTTTAGCCAATGCTTTGGTCACGCCTTTGGGGAGTAAATTGGCAATAATGCTGCTGTAAAGACTACCCGGTGGAAAAACCAGCAGCTCAGCAGAGTCGATGAGTAAGCGAGTTTCTTTACAAACTTTGGAGACATCCAAAGTATCGATATCATCCGCTTCCCCCGATAGTTTTATCGATTTAATGGGTGAATCAATTTTTGCTGTTTCTTTGCCGGTAAAGCAATGCTGCCCGATAATTGTCTGGCCATTCTCTAACAACACCTCTAGCTGAAGGTCAGCGTCAGTTGTTGTGCGAACAGTGCCGCGTGTTTTGATGAGCTGACCAAATAGAAAAGCAATCGGGTCCAGTGAGCGATTGTGAATAAGGTAGCCACCGGTCAAGATCAAGTTCCCCACGCTGGCCCCAGCGAGGTCAAAATCCTGTGGCATGTGTTTATAAAACGCAGTGATATAACTCTGAATCAGCGACCGCATAGGCTCTGCAATCGCCTTGAGCAGTGGATGCTTAGCGCTCACCAGTGCCTGTAGGCTTTGCTCCAGCACGGCCTTCTCTTCGCTTTCTTTCAGCTCATTAGCCGTCAGACGATGCGAAAACAGTGCAGCAACGTCAGGATGGCCAGTCACCGAATCGTCAGCCAATGAAAGTAACCGAGCTCGCAAGTCTCCAACGGCAGGCATCGCAAAAGCTCGACGCAATTCGGCGGAGCTGCCACCAGAGTCAAAAGGGGTCACAAGATGAATCGAGTTATGCGTGTAGTCTGTCAGTACCTCAGAGAAGTGCCTGAGTGCCGAACCACCGCTGAAAAAAAGTATTTTTGGCCCTAGTTCCGGCGTTTTACGGTATCTGGCAAGACGCAAATCCTGCCCCTGAGAAAGCTCTCGGGGCATATTAACATGAGCACAAGTAAAGCGATTTTTCTTCATACAACCCTTTGAATTGTAACGAAAACGTAACATAAAAAATGGCACAGTTACTTATAGTAATCCCCCCTTGATTGACACTTTTTACGGTGAGGCAGTCTATCAACGCATCAATTCTAGAGCATTTTTATTTTCTACGATTCGAAGTCGAAAATCACTTCGAGTTAGTTGAAGTTTATGTGACTCAGCCAAGTGGCTCTACTGCGCGACGCCTAATTAATCGCAAGGGTTACCGGAACACGCTACTGGAGAAAGTTGAACTTGCCGTAGCGGTTGATGTACATCGACGTAAAGTCGACGGTGCAGGTTTTCAACAATCCAAGTCGCTTGAGCGCTTGGCAAGATTGCTTGACCAACTGGGGCAGGCCTGCCAAGAGTTTACCGCTATCAATGCTCTGAAACAGCTCCCAGACAAGTCACGTAAAGAGTATGCCAAGCTGATTCGATCGATAGGTAAATCATTGAAGTTGGTGATGATTAATGTCGATGATGCAAACACTCGACAAGGCCTGAAAGTCGGTCACCGAATTCCCAAAATAACCGCCCGCTTAACCGCTGCTTTCGAGCCTGGCGCTTCGGGCATGCGTAACAACGCCGTAGTGGATTTTCAACTTCACCGCATGATTCATCTACTTTCGGAGCTTGCCGACGCCCTACTCTCCGCTAACTTTGGCCCCGCCGTACGCTTACAAAACTACAAGCAGCTGCAAAACGCCGCTCACGTAATGACCGCCCAGAGTGACGATTTTACCGTTGAGCGGCTGGCGCTTACCCGCAGCGGCAGCACCATCGCTACCCTTAAAGCCGAGCACGCCACCTCTGGCAAAATGATGGCAGTCTACAAAGAGGGGGAAAGTCAGAAAGTAATTGAAGAGCTTTACGGGGTAGACCAATGGAAGCGGATCTACCCCAAGGTGGCGCCCACGGTGCTCTCGCATCATGTCGAGCAGGGAGATGAGCTGGGTTCGATGGTGATCGAACACCTCCCCGGCCGGACGCTTGAATCGCTGCTGTTAAACGGCCAGTGGAAATCGGCCAAGCAACTTACCCGCACACTCCAGCGGACGTTGAGGAAAATCTGGAAGACGTCACGTACCAACGAATCTGCTCAGCCCGAGTATATGCAGCAGTTGCGTAAACGGATGCCGGAAACCCGCCACACTCACCCCAGCCTGCTTAGTACGGGCCAGCTAATTTGTGGACTGCCTCGGCCAAGCTTTGACCAGTTGATCGATCACGTTGAAAAGCTTGAACAGCACATCCGGGCACCGTTTTCAGTTCTGATCCACGGTGACTTCAACGTCGACAACATTATTTATGACGAACTCAAAGATCGTATCTATTTTATCGATCTGCACCGAGCTTCTTACTCTGACTATGTTCAGGACTTATCAGTACTCATGGCATCCATTTATCGGCTGCCCATTATGGATGTTTCCCCACGGGCCGAGTTAATGGCATTGATCCGACAGCTATATCAATTTGCGTGTCGATTTGCCAAAGACAATAAAGATACAAGTTTTGATGCGCGTCTAGCCATTGCATTAGGGCGCTCCTTTGCGACATCCACGCGCTTTATATATGACAAAAGCTTTGCCAACCGACTCGCGCTAAGAGCGAGCTACCTGCTAGAAGCAATCACACTTCTGAACCCTGAAGAACTTGAGAACTACAGGTTTCCCCTAGAGGACATTTTTAATGACTAAAAAGCGGATTGCAGTTATCGGGATACCTGGCAAGTGGTCAACCGAAGTTCTTGCAAATCACTTGGAAAAGCACACCGGCTTCCGCTGCATCGTCGATATGTCTGAAGTAGTGCTAGAGCTAGAGACAGGCAAGCTACGCTACCGAGACATTGTCCTCAACGAGCTTGACGGGGTGATCATCAAAAAAATAAGCGAAACGTACTCCCCTGCTGCAGACGATCGTTTACGGATGCTTAACAGCCTTGAAGCGGATGGAGTGCGCTGCTTCAGCAGCCCAAGCGAGGTAATGCGTTTAATTAATCGTCTTGAGGGCACTGGCGCATTGGCCGCGGGCGGCATTGCTCTACCATCAACACGTGTTACAGAAAGTATTGAGGCTGCATTAAAGGCCATCAAGGTGTTCGGAACAGCAATCCTAAAACCACTCTACTCGACCAAAGCCCGAGGCATGGTGGTGTTAAAAGCGTCCGATGGTGTCGCGACCAACACACAAAAGTTGAATAAGTTTAAGTCTAAACATGGACTTTTTTATGGTTCTTCGTCACTTCACGTGGATTTGGCCTGATCGAACAGGCGGCCCACCGGGCTGCCAATCAGGTAGATCATGGCGATGAAGTTGGCCTCGTTCCGGTAGCCGCGTGCGCGTGACCGAGCCGCCTGGAACAGGCCGTTCATGCCTTCCAGGCGTGCGTTCGTCAGTCCCGAGAGCCACCGCCGGACCACCGCGTCGGCATGCCGCTCCAGCGTCGCCAGAGCCTTGCCCATCGGCTTCAACAGTGGCTTCTCGGCAACTGCCGCTTTCATGACCTTGAGGTAGTTCGTGATACGCCACCGAGCCGCCCGCGGCGTCGAGGCCTTCTGGATCCAGCGCAGCTTCTCCTTGATCACCCAGGCATCGGACGTGGCGCTCTGGTCAGCCACCAGTTCCTGGAGCGCCACCAGCTGCTTGGGCGTCAGGTTCTCGTTTTCCAGGCTCTTCAGCAGGGCCCAGCGCAGCGACTTGGGGTGTTCCTGCTCCCGGCGCTCCTTCTTGCGCACTTCGTCCAGCCGCTTGGTGAAGGTCTGCACGATATGGAACCAGTCGACCGTGACCTCGGCCTTGGGAAGATTCTCGGCCACGCCGCTCAGGAAGGCCTGTGACATGTCGCAGACGACCTCGACCACGTTGTCCGGATCGCCGCCATGGGCCGACAGGAAGGCGCTAAAGGCCTTGATGGCGTCTTTGCCGTGGCCTGGGACGGCGAAGATCACCGGCTCCTGCTTGCGCTGCATGTCGAGGAATACCGTCACGTAACGCTGGCCGCGCCGAGAGGCGGTTTCGTCGACGCCGACGGTGGCCACGTTGCTCAAATCCAGCTCCCCCAGCATGCGGCCGACGTAGTGGTGCACGATGCGCCACAGCCGCTTGTCGGAGATCTCCAGCTGCCGGGAGACGGCCAGTACCGGCATCTCCTTGACCAGCGACATGGCGGCTTGCTCGAACAGCAGGGTGAAGTCGCTGCCTGGCCGGGCCCAGGGCACCTCGATGCGCTTGACGCCATGCTCAGGGCACTTGGTGCGGGGCACGCGGGCGTGCAGGTAGCAGTGGTGCTGGAAGAAGTTCAGATGCCGCCAGGTCTTGTCGGCGAAATCGTGAGCCGGGCAGGCCTTGCCGCAGTCAGGACAGGGGTAGAGGCTGCCCCGCTCGGCCTCAACGTAGAGGTCCAGGCGATGGGGTGACACGGAAGTATCCAGATGCTGGTCCTTGAGGATCCAGGGCGCTTCCAGGCCCAGGCCGAGGGTCAGAATCTGGGTGCCGTCCATGTCATGCCTCCTGTCGTCGTGGAGGTCATATCCTGGCCCAGCTCAGGGGGCGAATTCCACACTTGGCGTCGAAGAGCCTTTTTTATCTACAGAAATTCGTTAACTTAGGTGGTCAGGACTTAGGCATGGTCTTTCTGGGCGGCCAGTATTTATGCACCTATGCCCGTGTTGCCAGTGGCGATGCATGGAACACAACGATACACAGCGGTGGAAAGTATCAAGCCTATGAGCCAAGCCAGGAACTGATTGAGCTTGGCCAAAAAGCCCAGTCATGCTTCACGCTAAGCTTTACCACCGTAGATATTGCATTGACCGATGAGGGCCCTGTGGTATTTGAGGTTTCGGCCTTTGGCGGATTTAGCGGCGCGTTAAAAGGCTGTGGCATCGATGCCAGCGAAAAGTTATGTGATTATGTTCTTAGCCAACTTGAAGTAGAGGCCGGCGAATGACCCACCTGTTTGATGAGAAGCAAATAATGCTGGCTAAGGCTGCTTGTCTCTACGAGCTACCGTTGGTGTTCCACGGACTAACACTGCATGTGCTGGCTGATAATCCAGCTATTCTGGACTATCTTAAGCAGTACTACGCCAGCTTGACGGCAAGTACCTCTCCTCACACGCTCTCCCCTCACACGTCCTCTCCTCACGCTGAACAGCGGATATTCCTGCTCGATAGGCAGTTTGATACCAGCGGGATCGATTGGATGCCCGTTAAGCGCAACAAAAGCAGTTCTCTTGGCCTAAAAGAAGCCTATGTGGATACACCGAAAGGACGCTGGATACATAAAGTACGTACGGGAATGGTGCTATTCCAGTCGTTAACCGACCCGGTTGCGACTGGCGATTTAACCCAACATCGATCTCAAGTAGTCAATTTTATAAACAATCAGTTTCTTAATTATCATCAGCGTGACGGCTACCTATTGGGCCACGCATCAGCCTTTGACATTAATGGCAGTACCACCGCCATTGCCGCGAGTTCAGGTGGCGGCAAATCGACATTAATGCTGAAAGCGCTAGAGAGTGAAAAAGCGCGCTTTCTCTCTAATGATCGGATTTTGTTTAAGCCACAAGAGGGTCAGGTCAACGTTATCGGTGTCGCCAAACATCCGCGCGTTAACCCAGGCACGCTGCTTAACTCTGAACGCTTGGTTGCGCTGCTTACCAGCGAGGAGTGCGCCAAGTTGGACCGCATGCCGAAAAGTCAGCTGTGGGATCTTGAGCAGAAATATGATGTGCTGATCCCCAACGCCTACGGCGAGAACAAAACTGCTATTTCTGGAAAGCTACGTAATCTGGTACTCCTTGACTGGTCCTTAAGCTCACTGGAACCCACACGTTTGAGCAGTGTGGATAGCGATAAAACGCCAGAGGCACTTGAGGGTTTACGCAAAAGCCCTGGGGCATTTTTTCAGCAGGCGGATGGCCGTTTCCCTCCCGAACAGACTCAATCTGTCGAGACCTATGCCGATAACTTACGGGGCGTTCAAGTGCTGCGCCTTACCGGCAGCATAGACTTTGAGCGTGCCATTGAACTGCTGCAAGCCAAAGGCATTCTCTGATGGTGGCACTGGCTCTAATCAGGCATGGTGAGTACGCACAACGGGCGGACACACCTAGCGCCCTACAGCCTTATCCGCTGACCGCTAAAGGGGCAGCAGACGTTAGGCAGCAAGCTCGGCAATTCGGCGAGTGGCTATCTACGTCAGGCTACCAACTGACTAGCGAAATACACTCCTCGACACTGTTAAGAGCCTGGCAAACAGCTGAGATCTACCGCGAAGAGCTAGCAACACTCTTTACAGATCCCCCCTACTCACGCTGCTTCTCAGCCCTTTGTGAACGCAGTGTTGGAGCGCTGGCCAACCTCAGTGTTAAGGAAATAGAAAGGATCGTTGCCCAGGATCCTCGCCTAGCGTCCTTACCAGAAGGCTGGAAATCAGCCAGCCACTTCAAGCTGCCTTTCGAGGGTGCAGAATCCCTGATCGAGGCAGGCGAAC
This sequence comes from Halomonas sp. 3D7M, assembly GCF_014897885.1. Lineage (NCBI taxonomy): Bacteria > Pseudomonadati > Pseudomonadota > Gammaproteobacteria > Oceanospirillales > Halomonadaceae > Halomonas > Halomonas sp. 3D7M. Next base: position 20,625 of record NZ_JABUZF010000271.1, read on the forward strand.
GAGTCGCGGCGCACTTAACGGCACTTTTAAAGACACCATCACGATGCGCAACGGATAACCGACTACAGCTGGTTGTTGGCCATGGCGCATCCATACGTCACGCTAGCTATCATTTAAATGTAATACCCTTCAGCGATATTAAGCGGTTAAGTATGTTTTACGGACACCCCGTCGTTTTTGAGCAACAGGCGGAAGGCTGGAACCGATTGTATGGAAACTGGAAGCACCGGCACTTGGCAGACCCAATCGATTAAAAGGTGGCAACTTATAAGATGGCGACGATGACCGCGTTGGACTTTATTCCGAAGGTCAATTTCTTTTATGGCCTTGGCACTTTCGGCATTAAAAAAATCATCATCATACTTTCCAATAATATCTTCTGTGGGCCGCTTAAAAAGTTCACTTATTCGACGATTGACGTAACGATACCTTAGCGAGGAAGACTTAATATAGATATATGCATCTACACTGTCTAAAATCGTCGTCAATAGTGCTTCATGGGTATTTAACTGTTCTCGATTAATCTTCATACGGCGTTTAAGCATTATATTGCCTAAAAGCGCTACAATAAGCAGTAACACTAGTAAGCTAATACCACACCATGCCCAGGCGGGAATTAGCTGGGATGGTCCTGGAGTAGCCCGCCATGCACTTAGCGTTTCATAATAAGCAGAGCCTTTATCCTGCTTCCATCGACGTAGAACATCATCAATACGACTCAGTACCTCATCAGGAAGTTGTGGGGATGCAGCATAGAACAGCCTTGCTGGCTGAAAAATAACAGGTGTGTCACTCAACCCATAATCGTGAGCCCGCCAGCCGCCAAATAGATGGTCGGCGGCCACAAGGTTTGCCTCTCCATCCGCCACTGCCTGAAACCCTTCAGAGAAATTACTCACGGGCAGCCAAGTGACGCTGATATCAAAACGCTCGGTTACCGCCGCCAAATAGCGTTGCTGAGCGGAGCCTGATACTACGGCTACACGCTGCTGCTCAAGATCAAAAATAGCGCCGACCTTAGCCCCTTCGCGCTGGTAAAGCTGTGACCAACTATGCATCACCGGCTCTTCATGAAACGCGATACGCTGAGCACGCTCTTCACTCCAGGCAACATCAGGTAGTAAGTCAATGTCTCCTTGCTCTAACAGGGTAAGACAGTGTTGAAAGTCACATTGAAGACTTTCCAGCTGCCACTGCTCTTCTCTGGCAATCGCCTGTAAAAGGTCGCCTAGTACGCCTCGAGGGCGACCTTCATCGTCAGCGAAGAGTTTTGGCGGATTGTGGTACACACCAACAGTCAGTGTCTCAGCCGATACGGGAGTTGTTACTAAACATCCACCTAGCAGTAATGCCCCTGACATAACGTGGGCTAGAACGCACAACGCACCCTTTTGAGTAGAAGGTAAGCGAGGTCCGAAGCAGCCCAACGTCTGGAACATAGATAAACCTACCCACCAGGCATAATAAGAGGGCCCGCGCGCTCAACAACCCGTTGCCAGGCAGGGTCATTTTCAATGCGTGCCACAAATGCTGCGATAGCCGGATACCTTGCCAACGATTGTGTCGCGGCAACGGCCTGTAGCGGAAAACTCATTTGTATATCGGCCCCACTCGGCCAGTCACCCGCAAAATTACTTCGTTTGTGTAGGTGCGATTCAATAATGGTTAGATGTTGTTTAAGTTGGGGCTGGATAAATCGCTGCTGCACCGTTGAGCTAATTCCTTTTGCTAACGGCTTAATCAGCCACGGAGACTGCTTAGGTAGCTGGCTAAAGACCAGCCCCATCACTAACAGCGGCATTAACGAGCCTTCTGCATAATGAAGCCAGTAGCGATAATTTACCCACTCATTACGGTCTTCTTCAAAGAACTGATCTTTGGTATTACCATAGCTATTGACGAGATAATCAATAATTGCCCCTGATTCTGCTACGGTCAGCTCACCGTCGGTAATCACTGGCGACTTACCCAGCGGATGGATTTTTTTAAGTGATTCCGGGGCTAGCTGAGTTTTAGGATCGCGCTGATAAACCTCAATATCATAATCAAGGCCAAGTGTTTCCAGAAGCCATAAAATACGGTGGGAGCGGGATTTTTCGAGATGGTGAACGCGGATCATAACGACTCCATGGGGCGACTTGGTACACTAGCATTGCACCAATGTCAGTTATCCTTTTTGCTGCAAGCGTATTTAGCTTAGCACTATTGCGGCGTTGAACCCCATGAAGTTTAGCAATTATTCACGTTGTTAAAGAAACCCAAAGAGCATGGCTTAAGGTGTTATTAGATAATAATTAAGCCCATGTTTTAACTCATTTTAATAATACAGGCGCACTCTCATCCATTCTGCACTACGTTCTATGCTCATGACGCCAACGTGACAATATATCTAATGGCGACCATTTCCCTTCCAACCAAGGGGCAAGTAGGCGCGTTGAAAGTGGAATAAATAAAAACACCATGACAGGCGTCAACATCATCGTACTGACCAGAACACGAGGCACCATGGGCCAGTCCGCTAAGATACTGCCAAATACCCAGTTAAACAGCAGTGAAATGGGGAAAAAAGCCAACCATACGGCGATGGCTTGTTTCCAGCGCGGGGGCGTCGTGCCCGAGCTAGACTGAAACCAAGCATCTAGACCGGTGGCACGGTGCTCATGCGGAGCGTCATACAACCCCTTACCTCGCTGTAGCCATGCATTGCGTGAAGCCGAGTGCTCCCAGGCTGTTAACGTATCACTACTACTAAAGCGGAAAATGATCTGATATTCGTCATCGCTATTGGGTGGTGCCAAAACACCGGACCCCAAATAACCAGGAAAGTCAGCCGCTAAGTCGCGGCCTTCGTTTAACCAACGGTTAAAATCGTGATAACGGCCGCTCGCCACTCGACGGGCTACCATTAACGTAACAGGTGAGGCAGACATGATATATCTCCTAATGTGGTCACAGCGAATTGCCGGGTAGGCAAGCTGTTGGCCTTCAGGTGGGTAACCCCAAAAGCAGTACTCGCATTATACAGGCAATGATGATGCCATGTGATGACAAGCAGTGGTGATAAGGTGATAACTTAGTGGCCTGGTAGTGGCTGACGACGTTCGCCACGCTGAAAAGACCTAACGTGTAAGTAAATATCAATGGCGCTGCGAATTGCATCGGCCTCTAGGGCATCAGGTACCACGATAGGCCCTTTCACCTCCCCTCCTGAGCGCAAAACCCTATCCACATCAGCACGATAGCGTTCCAAAAGGTGTTCTATGTTGATACGCACACGATGCACTTCTAGCGAGAAAGCATGTCTTTGTTCGTTACGCTTAACGACATCCAATGGATTTTCTGCCACTTCGATTAGGCTCTCCAGGGTATTGAGCACTAATTTTTCGGCTCTATTTAGATTGGGTATAACGGCATAAATGAGTTCATGAAGCGTTAGATTTGCATCGCTATGGTGCATATGCCAAGTCAACTCTTTGAGAGAGGCTGAATGTTGATAAAACGACTCTGGTCAGAAAATTCCAATCGATAAACGCCATGAACGCCCTCTTGTCCTACTACGCGGCGCAGCGCTTCCGCAGGAAAAATGACCCAGCGGCCATCAACGCTGCGCGCTCGCACGTTCGAGTAGCGTCCTTCGTAATGCGCCAGGCACTCACTTTTTGACAGATGAATAACAACATCGATGATGGGCATGCGAATGATTAACCAAACAATAGCTAAGCGGTCGTTTTAGGCACGACAATGACGTGCTGCGATTTCTACATAGATGCTCTATGCTAACGCAAACAGCTTATCCTTCGGTAATTGCTTATGGATCTTTCTACCCTAACCCCCTCTGTTTCTTCATATGCGTTACCGCAGCCTAAGGTAAACAGTACACAGGCTAATCGGATGGCGTCGGAAGAACAGAAGTCTCACGCCTCAGAGACTGCACAAGCCAGTGAAGAGACGGACTCATCCGCCAATCGCGAAACGACCGGCCCTACGCGCCCCGACGGTACGCCGCTAGCACCGGAAGAGATCCAGCTTTTAGAACAGCTTAAGCAAACTGACCGGGAAGTTCGCCAGCATGAAATGGCCCACCAGACGGTAGGCGGCCCCTATACCGGCGGCGCTAGCTATGAGTACGAAGTTGGGCCCGACGGCAAACGCTATGCAGTTGCAGGCGAAGTTCCTATTGACTATGGCCCCGTGCCAGGTAACCCCACGGCGACTATTGAAAAGATGCAAACGGTCATCGCGGCAGCGTTGGCGCCGGCAGAACCTTCTTCTAAAGATATACAGGTGGCCGCTCAGGCAAGACAGTATTTATTGGAAGCCAAACTGGAAGCCGCTCGCGAGCAGAGCGAAATGAATGCTGCGCGAAGTGCTGGGGAGGCTACTACAGATACAGAAGAAGTGACCACAACATCTGATGAGCAGGCAGCCTGAGCCGTTGGCTTTCCTACATTGGGTTGCAATTACATTGCAATTACTCAGCCTATTAATGTTGCTTAGGGTGCTGGTGAAGCAGCCCCTAAAAAGCGCTGATTCCAGTAATCGATATCCAGTGGCACGCTGACCACGGCTCGACCGCTGCCAGGTGCGTGGATCATCTGCCGGTTCCCGCCATAAATGCCTACGTGTGTGGCTTTGGCGCCATCTCCAAAGAACAGTAAATCACCTGGACGTGGCGCATCAACCGACGGCAGCGAGCGGAACTGATCGTTAGCAGTGCGGGGCACGCGGATGCCCGCAGCGCGATAAGTCATTTCCACAAGCCCCGAACAATCCAGCCCCTCCGGTGTATTGCCGCCAAAGCGATACGGTGTGCCAATCGCTTGCTGGGCATGAGAGAGAATCAGCGCGCGCTCCATCGAAATACCCGCTTGATCATTTGAGGCGGGAGCAGTCGTGATCTCTTTGCTGGCACATCCTGCTAATAGCAGCAGCGTGAATAGCGTTAACAGTGGGGACAGACGGATAAATGGCATACATCGCTCCGGCTCAGTACGTTAGCAATGCTTATATCATGGCCTATGCGCAGCTTACCCGCTACTGATTCGTAAGCTGTTATTACTAACACACGGTGACTAACGCCCTATCCACTCAACAAAGGTGGTTTCGCCCAGCGCATGGCGCTCGTGGCGCAGGCGGCTCATCGCAGCATAGGGCAAGTCCATCACTAAGCCGTTACCAAGCGGCTGCCCCAGCACTTGGCGCAGCAGCGCATTGCAGACAAACAGATGTGCAACCACCAACACGTGTTTACCGGGCGGATTAGCCAACAGCCGCTGCCAGGACTCACTAACCCGAGCATCCAGCGCTGCCAATGTTTCTCCTTCTGGGGGCGCGACTTGGCAGGGGTTAAACCAAAACGCGCTCATTGGCTCACTCCCCTCATTGGCAAATACTTGGGCATGCGTTTTGCCTTCCCAGCGCCCCAAGTGAAGTTCAGCCAAGTCGTCATCAACTTGTACAGGCACATCAAACTCCTCGCCTAGCCACAGCGCAAATTCGCGGCAACGTAGCAATGGCGAACTGACAATCGCATCGTAAGGTGGCCTGCCGTCCACCGTGTGGCGCATAACGGCATCACTCACTTGCTTCCAGCCCTTTTCACTCAGCGGGTGGTCGGTACTACCACGTAACATGCGCCCGCCGACAGGCTCCCCATGGCGCATAATATCGATGGTGGTGATGTCTGCATTAGGAAAACGCATATTTTCTGTTCCTCGACAGGCTGACTAGATGATCGCGTGGCGCACACGGGCAGAGACCCACTCGGACACCAGCACCGTGGCAAAAATCATCACAAAGATGACGCTAACTTGGTTCCAGGCGAGGCTGTTAATTGAGGCATTGAGCTGCAGACCAATACCACCAGCCCCCACCAGACCCAGCACGGTAGACTCACGAATATTAATGTCCCAGCGATACACGCTAATACCCGCAAAGGCAGGCATTACCTGAGGCAACACAGCGTAGTTCATCACCTGTAGGCGGCTGGCACCGGTGGCACTAATCGCTTCAACGGGGGTTGGATGAATTTCTTCAATGGCCTCATAAAGCAGCTTGCCTACAAAGCCAATGGAGCGCAGCGCAATGGCGATAATACCCGCCAAGACGCCAGGGCCAAGAATGGTGACCAACAGCATGGCCCAAATCAGCGAGTTGATAGAGCGTGACGAAACAATAACAGTGAGCGCCAAGCTGCGTATCAGTGGGTGCGGCGTGGTATTGCGTGCCGCTAAAAACGCCACGGGAAAGGCCATGACAATGCCTAGCGCCGTCCCTAACGTGGCAATGTTCAAGGTATCCCACATGGGCTTCCACAGCACATTGGCATACTCCCAACTCGGCGGCATCATACGGCTGATTAAGTCGCTGCCCTGGCGGCCAGCATCTTCAACAAACACCCACATGGTGTTATCAGAAATCACTTTCCAACATAGTAGAAACAGGCTGATGCCTAGAAGCCAGGCAGCGAACTGCAGCCACTGGGCACGGGTAGTGCGCCGCTGCCAAAGCGGCACCCCTTGAGGGGATGTTGAAACAGGCATAACGTTTCCTCTTATGACAAGTGGCGCGCCGTTACTGTGTCCAGCGGCGAACGTAGCTGGAGGCATACTCACTCATCAGTACAATAGCGATGATAATCAGCAGGATGGCAGCAGAGGTGCCGTACTCGTAGCGACTCAACGAGGTATTCAGGGTGGCACCGATACCGCCAGCGCCGACAATGCCAATCACTGACGACTCACGGAAGTTGATATCCAATCGGTACATCGAGAGGCCAATTAAGCGCGGCATCACCTGAGGTTGAATGGCATGATTCATGGTTTGCCACCAGCTCGCCCCGGTGGCACGTACNNCCCCGGTGGCACGTACGGCCTCTCCCTGCCGCCAGTCGAGGTCTTCAATATCCTCTGCCAGCAGCTTGGCCATAAAACCAATCGTGGCAAACGCCAGGGTCAACATGCCCGCAAACGGCCCGAAGCCGAACATCACCACAAACAGAATGGCGATGATAATTTCCTGGAAGGTGCGCGAAACGGCAATAATCGCGCGGCATAAGGCATAAATAGGTAATGGCGAGATATTACGCGCCGCCCCCAGCCCCACGGGAATGGCCAATAACACGCCAATCACCGTAGAGGTTAACGTCATGGTCAAACTTTCCAGCAGGCCAGCGATAATGTCACTCTGGCGGCTCACGAAGTCCGGCTGCAAAAACGCACCAAGAAAATTGAGTGCGCGTCCGGCCCCTTCCGCCACACGTGCCCAATTAACTTCCACAGAGGCAAGTGCGAGTACCAGATATGCAATCGCGCCTAGCACCAGCCCCCAACGCACACGCGGGTTATCAATCAGTGGTAAGCGCCGCCAGTGCCCTTCACGCGCAGCCTGTTGGCGCGCCAGTGAATTGGTGCTGTTCATCGCGCGGCCCCACTCGCTAGTCTTTCTAATCGGGACAGCTCGCAGCCAGCATGAAGCCGATGTGCTTCGCTCTCTTTCGTATTCTGTTCAGTTTCATCATCGTCAGCGGGTTCTGGGGTGGTATCCCAATCCTCTTCACCATAGATAGTTGTGAGGATCTCGCTGGTAAGCTCGTTAGGCTGCCCGTCAAAGACGATTTCCCCAGCCCGCAACCCCACAATACGGTCAGCAAACTGCTTAGCCAGCGCGACGTCGTGAATGTTGATAATCGCGGCCAACTCTCGCTCGGCGCATAGTTCACGGATCAGACGCATGATCTGGCGCGATGTCTTCGGATCGAGACTGGCGGTGGGCTCATCAACCAAAAGTAGCTTTGGGCTTTGTAACAGCGCACGGGCAATGCCGACCCGCTGGCGTTGGCCACCGGAGAGCGCATCGGCACGCTTATCAATAGCGTGGGGCAAACCAACCCGTTCCAGCAAGCGAAAGGCTTCGGCCACGGCTTCTTGTGGGTAACGGCGCAAGAAGCTACGCCAGAACCCTACATAACCTAGCTGGCCAGACAGCACGTTCTCCATCACGGTTAAACGGTCAACCAGTGCATACTCCTGAAAAATCATTCCCATGGAGCGGCGCGCGTGGCGTAGCTGGTTGCCCGAAAGTTTGGTCAGCTCTACATCTTCCAGGCGAATACTGCCTTGGGTGGGTTCTACCAAGCGGTTCACGCAACGAATCAGCGTGCTTTTCCCTGCACCGGAAGGCCCGATCAGCGCCATCACTTGACCCTTAGGTAGCGTCAGTTGTATATCGGTTAACGCACGATCCCCAGTAGAGTAACGTTTGCCAACGCCGGTAAGAGTCAACATGAGAGTGCCTCATTTACGAGTAGTCAGGTACATAGCAATTCGGCCAGAAAGTTGCCTTCCTGGCCGATAGGGTTTCAGAACGACTGGCGTATTAATCGCAGTCGTAGGTCACGCCGTTAGCATCAGCGATGGTGCGAATGACCGACCAGTTTTCCTGATAAGTAATCGGGATAAACTGCGCTTCACCGGAATTGGCAAACTCGGTCTCAAGAGCCGTGCCTTCCCAGTCGTAGCTGAAGAAAGCATCCTGAATTTTCTCGGCCAGCTCAGGGTTCAAGTTATTGGCCAGTCCATAGGCGGTGGTGGGGAACGTTTCAGAGGTGTAGATAATCTCGTAATCACCTTCGTTGACAACGCCACGAGAGATCATCCGCGCGCCAACAGAGTTAGCAACGGCAGCAGCTTCGTAGTCTTTGTTTACCACCCCTAAAATGGAGTTGTCATGGGAGCCGGAGAACGCAGTTTCGAAATCCTCACCAGCCTCTAGACCGTACTCGGAACGCAGCAGCGCAGAGGGGGCACGGAAGCCAGAGTTAGACGTTTCAGAGGTAAATGCCAGCTGGCTGCCTGCCAAATCTTCAACCGACTCAATGCCGCTACCGGGATAAGTGATGATCTCCATCTCATAGCCAAAGCTGCCATCTTCAGCGGCCATCATGGCAAAGGGGCGGAAACCACCGCAGTTAACGGCAACTGGTACGCCGCCCGTATTAAAACCAGCCACATGCAGGCGACCTGCGCGCAGCGCTTCCTGCTGAGCCGCGTTGGACTGAACCGGGAAGAACTGCACCCGCTTGCCGGTGGCATCGCTTAAGTGTTCGAGAAAATCCGCCCAAACATCAGCGTATACAGCAGGGTCTTCGACCGGCGTGTAGGCAAAGACTAAGGTATCCGGGTCGACCCACTGAGACTCATCGCTGGGTACGTCAGCAACCATGTCACCGTCATTATCAACATAACGCGAAGAGAGGTCAGCGGAGGCGCTAACGGCTGCCAGCGCAAACACACTAACCACAGCAGCACTAATCAACGTACGAGAAAACGATTGAGACAGACAGAGAAGTTGCATACATCACCTGAGCGGGTTATTTAATAATGCCGCTATGGTGGTGCCCAACCATGACAGTGAAGGGACATTAAAATGACAAGGTCATGACCGCTCAGTGACAGTTAAGTGAGTAAAAACGCAGTGCTACCTACTCCACGTCGGCACCACACAGCACCCTCGGCGCTCTACGAATAAACTGTTACCCACTATTTTTTTTGCTTGGTGCTTTAACTCGGAAAGTTGGGCGGCAGTGTCTAGTGCCTTGCAGCGAGAGGTATCAGTGACCGGCTTAACAGCAATAGAAACACTGACAAAAGGAATAAACGTCACCGCACCCTGGCGGTTTTCTATATGGACTCCCCCTTGCTGACGGTCTACATCTTCATAAAACCCGGGCGCCATCACTTCAAAAGAGTGCAATATTTGCTGGCAAACGCCCTCCCACTGCGCTAAGGGAAGCAGCATCATAAAGTCATCACCACCAATATGGCCGATAAATCCGCCGGCGCTTTCTACCTGTGCCTGAAGCAGACGTGACAAGGAAATAATCACGTGATCGCCACGGGCATAGCCATAAGCATCGTTAAAGGCTTTGAAATTATCTAAATCAACGTAGGCGGCCGCAAACCCTTCGCGCTGATCGAGATAAGTAACCAGCGTTTCGTTTATCAGGATATTACCCGGCAACCCGGTAAGCGGGTTGGCATGGCGAGCCTGACGCACCTGAATAGCGGTAATTTCACGCAACAGGTCCACAATAGTCCCCATACCCAAATAGCAACCGCGACTATCTACAATCACGAAATCTTCCTGCTCGATATCGCGGCTATCGGTTAGCTGCTGGCTAAGCGCCTCAAGAGACAAATCTGCGTCGGCCACTAGCATTTTAGGATCTGCAATCTCTAGCACCCGGCGCTTTGCGTACAACGCGTGGCTATAGGGGTTGGTAAATAGCGTTAAAAATGCATTGCGACGCACCACGGCTATCGGCACGCCATCTTCTACCACCGCCACGCAGCGTAGGCTTGTAACATCACGAAAGCGCTCAGCAAGCTCTGGCACGGAGCACGCCGGCGACACAGCACTTATCGCGCGTAAAATAGAGTGGGCGGTGCGCCCCGCCGGGCCTTTTAGCTGTGTCGTGGCAGGCAGCAGCATGTGCAGTTGCAAGGGCGGATGAAGGCTTGGTCGTGCAAAGTAAAACCCCTGAAGTAACGCCAATCCTCGGTCTAATTCCCATAGACAAAGGTGCTCGGCGGCAGTCTCAACTCCCTCAGCAATCAGTTGGCAGTCTAAGCTGCGCGCTACATCGAGAATCGAACGTAAGAACTCACGCTTGGCAGGCTCTTGATCAATGCCAGAAATAAAGTGGCGGTCTAGTTTGACGAAATCAGGACGTAGTTCAGACCAATGGCGCAAACTGGAATGGCCAGCCCCTAAGTCATCCAACGCTACTTGAAAGCCCATGTCGCGATAATGGGCCACGGCTTGACGCATCAGCTCGTAATCATGAATAGGCACATGCTCAGTCAGCTCGATGACTACCCGCTCTGGGGGCAGGCCGCTCTCTTGGATGAAACTCAGCGTTAAGCCTTCACGGAAGTCACGCTCAACAATCGTCAGCGGCATCACGTTCAGAAACAGCAATCCGGGCAGTTCAAGTTCTGCAAAACGCTGAATCGCTAACCGTCGACACAGTAAATCCAGTTCGACTAACAATCCTGCTTGAGTCGCCACCTCAAACAGGCGTAATGGCGAGTGTAGCGGCGATGTTTTCGGGCCACGAATAAGCGCTTCATAGCCATAAATAGCCTGTTGATTGGCATTCACAATGGGCTGAAACAACACATGCAGCTCTTCTGCTGCGATAATCTGGTTCAACCACTGTGCTTCTTGTGCGGTCATATACCTGCTGCCCTATCAAACGTCGCCTGTTCCTTTGAGTGTTATAGCTCCAGCTGATTTTAAAGCGCCATCAGGAAAGCATTCGGACAGCAATCGTGCGACATTTCCATGTCGTTTGTATGACACTAAGGCCAACAGCCGCGGGCTAAGAACGTGGGAGTTCAGACGGTGGAAACACCACATCACCGCCATCGACGTCTAACTGGCGAATATCCGTTGGGTGGCCCTGTTCATCCAGGCTTACCAGCCCAATCCCACTGGCATTCCATAGCCGCTCTCCAGCGCTGGCCCGGTCTGGGTCGCGGGGGTGAATACTCAGCTTGCGGCGCTTGGTGAACCAGTTGAGCGGTGAAAACGGCGCATAGAGCCAACGGTTCAAGCGGTCAAACGTGTTCAACAGCTGTTGTGGAAACGTATTTTTGATCCCGCTGGAGGTAATTTGCCAAAGATGCGGTGCCTGCTTTTGCCGACGTACAACAATGTCGTAGGCAAATGAGTAGTGGACGTCGCCAGATAAAATCACGTAGTTACCCGGCGTTTTTGAGTGCCGCCAAATATGCAGTAGCACATTGGCCGCCCCGCGATGCGCCATCCAGTTTTCAGCGTCCACCACCAACGGCTTGCCCGCCAAGGTAAACAGCTTTTGAATGATCTCTATCAGCTTGACCCCAAACATCGGAGCTGGGGAGACGATAACGGCGCTTTTAGTCCCCAGTAACGCTTGCTGCATTTCCATCAGCGCTTCCCAGTCCATTAAACCCGAAGGACGGTTGGGCTTTCTTTCGCTGCGCCAACGGCGGGTGCGCGTATCCAGCACGATGAGAGCAGGCGTGCCAGGCACCTGGTACTCCCAGCCCTGAAAGCGCAGTAACCGCTCGATAAATTTGTCCTGGGCGTTCGCGTTAAGCGAGCCTGCCTCTTCAAATAGTGTCGCGGCTTGAAGCAACAGCGGATTAAGCTTATCCGGTGCATTGCCCCACCCCTGGCACACTAAATAAGCTACTAACGCATTGCCGATAATACGCTTGGAAAACGGATGGCCGTAGGCACAACGCTCCCAGTCAGCGGTCAGGTTCCAGTCATCGGTGACATCGTGATCATCAAAGATCATCAGGCTGGGAACGTGGGCCATTAGCCGTGCGCACTGGGGCAGCCCCGCCACAAAGTCGTCAATCACCGCCTGCTCTTGCTGATAGGCATCCGTTTCTTTGTCACCCAACGCTGGCGGTTCAACAGCAATGAGCTGCCAGGGCGTTGGGGACCATACCAAGCAGTACATGGCGAGCATTTCTGCCAGTGTCACTAAGTGGTTTTGCGCATTTGCGGAGGTAAACACAGGCTTTTTAACGCCGCCAAAGAAACGCTCACGCAGCGCAGCGTTACTGGTCACATCCGGCAACAGCGCTTCACGGTGATAATAGCTTTCGGGGGCGGCGTAAAGCGCTTGACTGTCACCTACCGTGGCGCCTTCCAACTGCTCATCTACCAATCCCAAACGCTCAATCAGTGCATGTACGGCGCGCAGCATCGGGCCAGCAACATCATCAACATAGACCTGGTCACCGGTCATCAGCAGCCAGGCTGGCCACTCTTCAGGGGTTGATTGGCGTTCGGCTAACCAGGTATCTGCCCGTACCAAGCCATCGGCGCTGTTGTGATGGGGTTTACGGCACGAACCGTGCATCAACCGGTGATGCCGAGAGGCCAGCACAAAGCCTGGATACGCTTCGCCCTCATGACATAACCAGGGCGCCCAATCCGGCAGGCGTTGCCATTCGCCTTGGGTACCCTGTACCTGCAGATCGTAGTCAATTCGCTCATCGGTGGGCAGTGCGGTCGGCAAGCTCAGGTCAATAAAATGAATATAGGCGTGCTGGCCAATCGCCACGCATTGATGCGACTTATCCAATGGGTGCGTCTGGACACCCACTTGTTCAGGGTAAAGCACCAGCTGCATAGTTAGCGGCCGGGTCGCGACTAGCCAAAGCACCAGCCGCGAAGGCGAAAGGCGACGCAGCAGTGGCCCCACCAGTACGTCCGGCAATGTCTTGGCGATTTGCGTCATGTCATTGTCTCTTGGTTAGGTCATGCATAGTAACTACCGAGCAACCACAGGTAACTCAATAACCACCTCTAATCCACCCGCCTGGGCACGTTGCAGATGCATTTGCCCTTGATACAGCGCGACAAGATCCGTCACGATGGCCAGCCCAAGTCCACTACCAGAACGTTGCTCATCGAGACGTTTGCCGCGCTGCACGGCGGCTTGGCACTCCTGTGCGGACATACCTGGGCCATCATCGCTCACTCGCAGCGACAGCCGTTGGCCATCGGTTTGCAAACGAATGCTCACCTCGCTTGCCGCCCAGCGAAGTGCGTTGTCCAACAGGTTACCGACGATTTCCTGAAGATCCTGCCCATCCATATGGACGCGCGCGCTGCTGCCTATGTGTTGCTGCAGGCGAATATGACGGCGCTGCGCCAGACGTGTAAGCCCAGTAATCAGCGCCGCCAACGTATCCTGTACGGCAATTGGGGCGAAACGCGCCCCCTCGCCAGCAGCCGATGCCCGCGCTAAGTGGTGACGCACCGCATTGTCGATGCGCGAAAGCTCAACCTCCCAAAGAGCGCGGCTTTCGCTGGGCAATTGTTTAACCAGTAATCGCATAACGCTTAGTGGGGTTTTTAGCGCATGGGCAAGGTTACCTGCGGTGTGGCGGCTTCGCTCAATTAAACGCTGGTCGCGAATAAGTACGGCATTCATTGACTCCGCTAGTATAGCCAGCTCACCGGGCAGGTGGGTGTCGAGCTGTTCAGCCTGCCCTTGCTCAACGTCCCGGAGATTGGCATTCATGCGTCGCAAGGGTGCCAACCCCCAGCGCACCTGCAGCGCCAGGACACCTAATAGCAGCGCTCCCAGGCCCACCAGCCCCAGCCATAAAGCCTGTTGAAACTGTTGAATATCTTCTCGCAACGCATCATCGCGGGCGGCAACACTAACATGCAGCGGGGTTTCCAACGGGGCAAGGTAAATATCTCGTTCGACAACTCGCAACTGCTGACCTCGCGGGCCGCCCAGTGTGCGAGCCGCTAGGTTTTTATTATCGATAACCGGAAGACGCTGATCCCACAGTGAGCGCGACGTTGCCGAAAGGTGGTCACGATCGGTAATTTGCCAATACCAGCCGGAATAAACCTGTTCAAAACGCGGGTCACCCAGCGATCGATCGTAACTGATCTGCTGGGCGACCGGATCAAAGGTCACCCCCGCAATGATCACGTTCAGCGTTGTCTCCAAGCGTTCATCAAAAGCATGAATTGCTGAGGTACGATAATGGTGATTAAGCAGCCAACCCGCCACTGGCAACGCTAGCAACACCATTAACAGTGCCGCTAGTAGAAGACGCAACGTAATCGAACGGGTCGACCAACGCTGAGCCCAACGGGTAATAGCTGGCTTCATGCGTCGGAAGGCTCTTCAGCGAGTAAGCGATATCCCTGACCACGTAGCGTGGCAATCCGCCATGCGCCTAATTTACGCCGCAACCGGCTCACTTGAACATCAATTACGTTGGAATCGGGTTCATGATCACGGTCATAGACATGCTCTGACAGCTCGCTGCGGCTAACCACCCGAGGGGCAGCATGCATTAAGTAACTGAGCAGGCGTGTTTCCTGAGCGGTTATGCTAACCGGCCTGCCCGCCAGCGTGACATGCTGGGTATGGGTATCCAAGCGTAATTCACCCACTTTTAAAACGGGATGAGCATGACCATGACTACGACGCACCAGAGCACGCAGCCGAAACATAACCTCGGCAGGTTCAAAGGGTTTTGTTACATAGTCATCGGCCCCTGCGGTAAAGCCCGCCGCTTTATCAGCCCAGCGCTCGCGAGCCGTTAGGATCAGCACTGGCAGATCAATACCGTCTTCACGCCATGCAGAGAGCCAGCGTGTACCTTCACCATCGGGTAGTCCCACATCAAGGATGACCGTGTCATAGGCTTCCGTGCGCACTAGAAAATCGGCTTCCTGGCCATTTTCCGCATGCTCTCCCAGCCAATCTCCCTCCCGCAGCGCTTGAATAAGCTCACGGGCGAGCGCCTGGTCGTCCTCTACCAGTAAACACTTCATGAATAGCTACCTTATTGGCGGCGCATCTCGTTAATACGCACACCTTCTATTTTCATTAACTGTCCACTATGGCCATCAAACTCAAACTCAACCACTTGATTCTGAGCGCCCAGTAGTTTGATCTCATACTCTACATGACCATCCTCACGCTCGATCTCTACTTCTATTACCTCGCCGATATAATTAGCCTCCAGCCAGTCCAAAATGGACTCTAAGGGCACGACATCGCCTCGCTGCACTTCACTGTGCAACGCTTCCCAGGGCTGATCACCAATGGCACTACCAGCCAGTGCACTAGCAAACACCGCGACAACGACGTTAACAGACATCGCTTTGCGCAAGCGCATGCGTGTCAGGCGCTGCCAATAGCGTGAAATGGTTAGCGTGAGGGGCATCTTGTTCATCGTACTAGCATGCCAAAAGCAACATGAACGTTAGATGAATGGCTTTGTCAGCTTACGGAAAGAACCGCGCTGTTATAACTGTTTTGCCTTATGACGAATGCTGTCTCATTCAACAGATGACGTCATTTAACAAACCAAGAAGGAATTTGATATGAACGCTATGAAAAAAATGTTGCTGATCCCGACCTCTGCACTGCTGTTAACTGCGGCTGCAGGTAGCGTGCAAGCTGATACATTGCCGGTTGATCAGATTGACAGTGTGCTAACCCATGCCACTGATTATGGGTTCACCCATTATGAAGAGATCAGCATTAAGAGCCGTGGCCGTGCCGAGGTTGAAGGCTGGCTTGATGACGAATGGTACGCTGACATTGAGTTTTCAATCGATAGCGGCGAAACACTGCAAGAAGAGCGAGAGCGCCTAATCACCAGTGCCTGGGGCATGAGTGAAGATGATATTCGCCAAGCACTCGAGGTAGCAAGCCAAGAGGGCATGATCGAATTTGAAGATATCGACATTGATAAAGGCGGCATGATTGATGTGGAAGGCCGCGATGAAAATGGTCGTGAAATAGAAGTCAGTCTACGCCAAGACTCCTTCCAAGTGAGCAACGTTGACCGCGACTAACGGGATAGCACAACCCTACATTAACTCACGCAAACTATTATGCGGGCCACTTAGGCCCGCTTTTGCTGGCAGCTCATAATGTTTGATACGCCAAATAAGCGCCGTAAGTTACTTTTTTAATTAGCCAGTGGGACATTGCCAGCAACGCGCTGTAATGTGGTACGCATCATCAATAGTTATTGACTGTGTACTTCTGGGAGATGCCTTTGACGCTACCCGCCACCGCAGAAGGCGTATGCGACCGCCTAGAACATTCGGTATTGCGTGATCTTGCGTGGTTACTCGCCACGCCTGATTTGATTGAGCTAACGGGGCCGACTACCTATCCAGGCAGGCCAACACGCCAGGAGCTTGGCTTAGTAGATTCAATTGATGACTGGTTGGCGAATCTTTCGTCACTAGTGAGTGCGCTAGATGGCCAACTGGCGACGCGCATGGGGCACTACCATGAGCGGCTGTGGCACCTGATGTTAGATAACGCGCCCAACACACGACTGCTCGCCAAGAATCTGCGTATTACCCAGCGGCGCAATACCCTGGGCGAACTAGATATGCTCTATCGAACACGGGACAACCCCAACCCCATCCATTTGGAAGTGGCGATAAAGTTCTATCTTGGCCTACCCGAAGGGCCTGGCGATGCTACCTGCCAAAGCCGCTGGATTGGCCCTGGCGGGCTGGATAGCCTGGCGCTGAAATGTAGCCATCTGCGCCATCATCAGTTGCCAATTTCGCGCACTGCCACCGCGCAAGCGATCATCGCCTACTGGCTA
>NZ_JABUZF010000271.1:37844-38074 GCF_014897885.1 Halomonas sp. 3D7M
CCGTCCCACCACTCCATCATCCACTGACGCAGCGCCTCGCGATGCCTGGCGTACTGTTTTATCCCTGGCACGCAACGTTACCGCCACCCAGCGGTGCAACGGCCGATCATCGCCGTGGTAAGTGGTGTTATCTAAGGGATTGGCCGCAATTCGCAGCCCAGCGAAGCGAGGCACTGAAAATGGCATGGCTAGAGAAGCCTCACTGGCTAGCACCGCCGCCATTGGCTAGG
>NZ_JABUZF010000271.1:38079-47852 GCF_014897885.1 Halomonas sp. 3D7M
CCGCCGCCATTGGCTAGGTTCTACTCTGCCAAGAAACATATGGCAGACGTGACGCCACTCATCCATCGCTACGGGCCGCAGCAAGTAGTGCTATACGACCCGCAGGCAAAAGCATTAACTGGGGAAAAGCCGCTTGAGCGGCTAGTCATCGTGCCTGATGACTGGCCACGCCAAGTACCACTACCGCCCCGTACTCGCGATTAAACAACCAGCTCGTTAAACAACCACCAAGTTATCGCGATGGATCAGCTCGTGAGCCTCCACGTAACCCAGAATTGCTTCAATCTGGTGGCTCGGTTGGCCCGCTAACTGACGGGCTTCATCCGCACCGTAGTTAACCAATCCTTTGGCCACGCGTGCGCCCTGCTCATCCACGCACAGCACCATATCACCGCGCTTAAAGCTGCCCTGCACTTCACGTACGCCCACCGCCAACAGGCTAGAGCCTTTGCCACGCAGTACATTGACAGCCCCAGCATCCAGTACCAAGGTGCCACGCACCTGCAACTGACCTGCCAGCCAGCGCTTGCGAGCAGCGATGGGCGCTTGAGCTGGGCGCAACAGAGTGCCCAGCGCCTCGCCTGACATGATGCGGGAAATAACGTCCGGCTGGCGGCCGCTGGCAATCACCGTGACCGCGCCGGAACGGGCAGCCAATTGTGCAGCACGAATTTTGGTGCTCATGCCGCCGCGTCCCAAGGCGCCTCCACTACCAGCAACAGCGGCTAAGCGCGGGTCGTCGGCACGGCCTTCAGCAATCATTTTGGCATTGGGGTCGTGGCGAGGGTCGGCGTCAAACAGCCCCTCCTGATCGGTGAGCAGCAGCAGCGCATCGGCTTCTAACAGGTTGGCTACCAGCGCGCCAAGCGTATCGTTATCGCCAAAGCGAATCTCGTCGGTGACGACGGTATCGTTTTCGTTGATCACCGGCACCACACGCATCTCAACCAAGGTACGCAGCGCTGACAATGCGTTGAGATAGCGCTTGCGGTTGGAAAGGTCATCGTGGGTGAGCAGAATCTGGGCCGTTAACATACCGTGGCGAGCAAAATGCTGCTCGTAGCACTGGGTGAGACCGTTTTGGCCTACCGCCGCAGCTGCCTGAAGCTCATGAACGGCACTGGGACGAGCCTGCCACCCCAGACGAACCATGCCCGCCGCTACGGCACCCGAGGACACCAGCACAACTTCTTTGCCCTGCTGATGTAGCGTGGCAATCTGGTCGACCCAGCCACCAATGGCCGGCTCATCCAAGCCTCGGCCATCGTTGGTGAGCAGCGCGCTACCAATTTTAACCACCACCCGGCGGGCGCTGCTTAACGCCTCGCGGCCGGGCAACTGCTCATTGCTTTCCACGTCGCGACTCTCCCAAGCCATTCCGCTCACGCGTTTGATTCCGTTGACCCTGCTGACGTCACCCATTCGACCGACGGATCGGTTACGGGGCGTACTCTACCTCGACATCGTAATCATCATCGTCAAAGTCGTCGTCATCTTCGTCGTCGCGTTTACGGCGACGGCCAAGACGCGCTTCCGTACGGGCCACTGATTCTTCTTCCATGCGGCGGCGCATTTCCTGCTCGCGGGCATGGGCTTCTTCATCTTCATTTTCCAGGCGCTGCTGCTCTGTCAGCCAGCGATACGCTGCCTGCACCAGCTTGTCAGTGCCGTCGCTGCTGATGGCCGAGATGCGGAATACCGGGCCATCCCAGTTCAGCGCTTGGATAATCGCCTCGGCGCGGGCTTCGCGCTCATCTTCCGGCAGCAGATCAAACTTATTCAGCACTAACCAACGCGGCCGCTCAGAAAGCGCCGGCGAGAACTGGCCTAGCTCATGAATAATCGCCTGCGCCGCTTCCACGGGATCAGACTCGTCAAACGGCGCCACATCCACCACGTGGAACAGCAGACGTGTACGGGTCAGGTGCTTCAAGAAACGTAACCCCAAGCCCGCGCCATCAGAGGCACCCTCGATCAGCCCCGGCACATCGGCCATCACAAAGTGCTCGTGCATCCCCAGCTTCACAACACCCAGGTTAGGCACCAGGGTAGTGAACGGGTAGTTCGCCACTTTGGGTTTGGCCGCGGATACCGAACGGATCAGCGTGGACTTTCCCGCATTCGGCATGCCCAGCAGGCCGACGTCAGCCATTACCTTCATTTCCAGGCGCAGGTTGCGGCGATCGCCTTCAGTGCCCGGCGTGGTGCGGCGAGGCGCACGGTTGGTCGAAGATTTAAAGTGAATATTGCCCAACCCACGGCGACCACCTTCGGCCACCAGTACCACCTGACCGATATCGGTGACATCGGCGATAACTTCAAGGGTATCCTCATCGATCACCGTGGTGCCCACCGGCACTTTCACATGCAGGTCTTCACCGGCTTTACCGCTCATCTGGCGACCCATGCCGCCCTGGCCGTTTTCAGCTTTGTAAAAACGCTGAAACTTGAAATCAATCAAGGTATTCAGTGAATCGTCACCAATCAGGTAGACGCTGCCACCATGGCCACCATCGCCACCATCAGGGCCACCTTTGGGCACATATTTTTCGCGGCGAAAGCTCAGACAGCCATTGCCGCCTTTACCTGCCTCAACAATAATCGAGGCTTCATCGACGAACTGCATTGGATTCTCCCGGCCGCTTCCGCCGCCCTAACTGCAATATCCCGCCCATTAATAACAGGCAAAAGGGATCGAAAAGACAAAAAAGCCCCGCCATGGCGGGGCTTTTATTTCGTCATCTTCGCTCTGCGCAACAGCTGTTGCTTAGGCAGAAACGATGCTAACGAATTTACGGTTGTTCGGACCTTTGGTCTCGAACTTCACGAAGCCGTCGTTCAAAGCGAACAGCGTGTGATCACGGCCCAGGCCAACGCCAGTGCCTGCGTGGAAACGAGTGCCACGCTGACGAACGATGATGCTACCCGCGCTGGCTGCTTGGCCACCGAAGAGTTTCACACCTAAGCGTTTGGACTCGGAATCGCGACCGTTACGCGTGGAGCCGGCTGCCTTTTTATGTGCCATTGCAAAATCCTCCTTAAGGGAATCGACTGCTTACGCAGAAATTCCGGTAATTTTGACTTCAGTGAACCACTGACGGTGGCCCTGACGCTTCATGCTGTGCTTCCGGCGACGGAACTTGATGATCGTTACTTTATCGCCACGGCCGTGGGAAACGATTTCAGCGGACACTTTGGCACCGCTTACTAAAGGCGCGCCAACGTTGACGTCATCGCCGTCTGCAACCAACAGCACTTCATCAAACTCAATCGTTTCGCCGGTAGCGACTTCGATTTTTTCGAGCTTGAGGGTTTGACCTTCTTGAACGCGGTACTGTTTGCCACCGCTTTTAATAACTGCGTACATGTCGCTCTCCGGACTTGTCGTTAATGCCGATTACGCCCCGCGTAACCAACGCTCATCGCCTTCCGCTCTTATCGACCTGCTGCGAGTGGCGCCCCTTTTGGCAGCCATCTGACAGGGAGCATGATGAGTGGGTCGCGAATTATAGCGACTATCGCGGTTTACCACAAGACTACGGGGCATTGTCAATCACACATCGCACTACAAACGTCTATCGCTACCTTGACGCCTCACAGACAGCCCCATAGCATGGCCCCAACTATCCTACCCCCGCGATGAACGGAACCCATGACAGCCAACGTCTCTCAAACCCCGCCTGCCAGCCCAACGCCTTCACCGCTGCACGCCGTGGTGGCCGATGACTTTGACGCCGTAAACCGGACCATTGTCGCGCAATTGAATTCCAAAGTGCCGCTGGTAGAAACCATCGGCCAATATATTATTGAAAGCGGCGGCAAGCGTCTGCGTCCTTTACTCGTGCTGCTAGCTGCCCGGTCACTGGGCTATGAGGGCGACAAACACATCACTCTGGCCACGCTAATCGAATTCATGCACACCTCCACGCTGCTGCACGATGATGTGGTCGATGAATCGCACATGCGGCGTGGCAAAAAAACCGCCAACGATGCCTGGGGCAACGCACCATCCGTACTGGTGGGTGACTTCCTCTATTCGCGCTCGTTTCAAATGATGGTGGACGTAGGATCGATGCGCATTATGGCGATTCTGTCCGGCGCGACCTGCGTCATTGCCGAAGGCGAAGTGCTGCAGCTCACCAATATCGGTAACCCCAGCATTTCTGAAGCGGATTACTTTGAAACCATTCAAGGCAAAACAGCGATGCTGTTTGAAGCCGCCTCCCACAGCGGTGCCGTACTTGCCGACGCCACCGCTGAGCAAGAGCGCGCACTACAGTATTACGGCCGTTATTTAGGTCTCGCCTTCCAGCTCATCGACGACCTGCTGGATTACCAAGGCGATGCCGAGGCCATGGGCAAAAATGTCGGCGACGACCTAGCAGAAGGCAAACCTACCCTACCGCTCATTCATGCTATGGAGCGCGGCACGCCTGAACAAGCCAAGCTAATCCGCCAAGTGATTCGCAAGGGCGGGCTGGAACAGCTCGACGAGGTGCTGGAGATCATCAATGTCACTGGCGCGCTGGAATATACCCGCGCACGGGCCGTTGAGATGGCCGATAAAGCCCTAGCCGAACTCGATGCTCTGCCACCGAGCCCCTATCGAGACAGCATGGCTAGCATCGCTCGGTTAGCGGTTGATCGCAAAGCATAAAGTCAGCGCAACAAAGCAACCCAGCGCGAAAAAAGGGACTTGAAAAAAACCCTTCGCCTGCGTATGATTCGCTCCGTTGTTGAGCACTGCTGCGACAACATTCGGAATATAGCTCAGCTTGGTAGAGCGCTGCCTTCGGGAGGCAGAGGTCGTAGGTTCGAATCCTGCTATTCCGACCAAGAATTCCAGAAAAAACGGCCACTTAGCTAATACAGCAAGTGGCCGTTTTTTGTTGGGCATTGTTGGGTAATCGTTGAGCGCTCGCTAACCTGATGCTGAAAGCCAGTAGTTTGTCGTTACCAGCGCAATGAAAAGAATGTAACCCGCTACGATACCCACCATGGCACGGCCACTGCGGCGCCCAATGACCGCCCCACAGAGCCCTAACACCAGCCCCATGAACATAAAGCCTAACCCTGCTGTCACCCCTGTTGGCGTAAATCCTGGCGTTAACAACAGCGCATACAGGAACGCACCCAGCCCATAGATACCCAGCAATGACGCCCACTCTTGGCGGTTAAACATAAACTCTCCGTAAAAAAAAGGCTGCACATACTACTGGTGAATATGCTGGAACACGTCTACGTTTCGGGCCCAGTGTACTTAACATTTTGCCCAGCTCTTCCCGCCAACAGCGTCAAAATAAGCAACGCAAATTGCCGCCCCGTTTCTTCGTTCTCCAGCAGCGGCATACTCAGTTTTTCATGATCATTCATTGCATCTAATACAGCGTCGGTGACGCGCTTGGGAAATAGCCCGTGCATCACCTGGGTTTCATCATGGTGGTTGATCTGGGCCATCACCTCATCATCACGCTCAATGCGGTCAGCAATGCCGTTGGCAAAGTGCAGCTTATCCCCATCGCTAATATCTGCGCCGTAGAGGTCATTCAGGCGCTCGATAATCTCATTAAGGCGTTGAGTTTCGGGGTCATGGGGTTTGCCGGAGCCAACATCTGAAATCGGTTTCAAGCCGTAGTCGCCGCTCTCCTCTTCAAGCGAGAGGCGCTGTTCAGCGCGTTTGGTCAGCCGATAGCTGTCCAGCTCAAGTTCGCTGACATCAATAGGGTCGCCAATTAATAATCGATCGATACGTAGCAAGGGATGCAGGTGCTTGGCATACACGCACAGCTGTTCTAATTCAGCATCATCGAAGTGGATGATCTGACTGAGAAATTCATAGGTGCGTACAAAGCTCTGTAAGTTTTTACGGAACAGATCAAGCTCATCGCGGGTCTTGCCTGCGTCTTCTAACTCCTGCTCCGCACGCATGCGCCCTTTTTCGTCACCCTGCTGTTCCGCCTGCTGGCGAGCGTCTTTCCACGTTTGTTGCTGCTCTACGGTGACTTCATAACGCTTTTTGAAACGATCTTGAGCAGGCTGGCAGTGATAACTTAATCGTGAGGGGGGTGCTTTAGGGTCAAAGAAAGCAGTAGCAAACGCTTCCACCTCGGGCCAGTGATAAATGCCGTTAGCATCCAGCGTGCGTTTAAGGTCATACACCACCTGCGGGTCGGAAACGTCAGCCAAGGTTGCTTTGCGATAATACGGCGCAAACGCTTCTAAAATTTCTTGTGGTTCATTAAAGAAATCGAGGATAAACGTCTGTTTGCCAGGAAACAGACGGTTCAATCGCGAGAGCGTCTGCACGCAGTCTACGCCCTGCAGCTTCTTGTCCACATACATGGCGCATAGCTTGGGCTGGTCAAAGCCAGTCTGATACTTGTTAGCGGCGATCATCACGTTGAAGTCGTCGCTGTCCAGCGCCTTGGCCAGATCACGTCCACGAACGCCAGGGTTCAGCAGTTGGCTGGCTTCAGTTACTTCCTCAGGAATGACTTCATCGGCCGGTATGCTGCCGGAAAACGCCACCAAGGGATGCACGTCGCTATAGCCTTGAGCTTCCACATACTGGCGCATCGCCAGCTGATAGCGCACCGCCTCTTGGCGGCTGGCGGTGACTACCATCGCTTTGGCTTGGCCGTCCAGCAGGTGGCGTACATTAGCGCGAAAGTGCTCAACAATGACCTCTACGCGCTGCGCAATATTGTAAGGATGTAAGCGAACCCACTTGGCTAATGCGCGGGAGGCCTTTTTGGCGTCTACTTCCTGCTCTTCATCTTCTAAATGGGCCAGTTTCCAGGCGGTACTGTAGGTGACGTAATTACGCAGCACATCCAGAATGAAACCTTCCTCGATAGCCTGACGCATCGAGTAGAGATGAAATGGCTCGGGCTTGTTGTCTGCACTTGGTGGCAAGCTTGGGTCTGGTACACGGCCAAACAGTTCTAGTGTTTTGGCCTTGGGTGTGGCGGTAAAGGCATAGTAGCTGATGCGCTCATTAGGTCGACGAGTAGACACGGCTGCATCCAGCATTGCTTCTGCACTGATTTCTTCGTCTTCATCAGCGCTCTCGCCAGCGGCGGCTAATAGCGCCTTAAGCTTGCGCGCAGAATCGCCCGCCTGTGAAGAGTGTGCTTCGTCGGCAATCACTGCATAGCGGCCTTCGGCAAGCGTGGGCCGCTTATCCAGCGCATCGAACAGCGCCGGAAAGGTCTGGATAGTGACGATGATGATGCGGGTATTGCTCGCCAGCGCTTCGGCCAGCTGTTCAGATTTGCTCTGATTGCCGACATCGCGGGTGATCGGGCAGACCACCCCATGGGCGTGTTCAAACTGGTAAATGGTGTTTTGCAGTTGGCTATCCAGCACGGTGCGGTCAGTCACCACAATCACTGAGTTGAAGCGCTTCTGCTGGCCGCTTTCGTCATAGAGGTTAGCCAACTGATGGGCGAGCCAGGCAATGGAGTTAGATTTACCTGAGCCCGCGCTATGTTGAACCAAGTAACGTTGGCCGCCATCATCGGCTTGAGTGGTCTCAATCAGCTGATTAACCACTTCCCATTGGTGGTAGCGCGGAAAAATCAGCGTTTCTTTCGTGTTGCGTCGACCGTGAAAGTCTTCGGTTGTTTTCTGCTCCAAATGCAAAAAGCGCCCGAGTATTTTTAACCAAGCATCCGGGGCAAAGACGCGCTCCCAAAGGTAGCTAGTCGCGTAGCTATTTTCATCTTCCGGCGCAGGGTTACCTGCACCGCCGCCTTCCGTGCCTTGGTGAAACGGCAGAAAGAAGGTGTCTTTGCCCGCAATTTTCGTAGTCATCGCCACTTCCGCTTGGCTGACAGCAAAGTGCACTAGCGCGCCGCGCTTAAACGCCAGCAGCGGCTCAACCTTGCGCGTAATAGGATCTTTTAATGGACGGTCGTTGCGGTATTGGCGCTTGGCGTTTTCTACCGACTGTTTGAACTCGCTTTTTAGCTCCAGCGTACCAGTAGGTATGCCGTTAACAAATAGCACCAGATCCAGGCGCGGGTTATAACTTTCGCCGCCCTTGCCCTTCTCTCGGGCATGGGGCGAATAGGCCACTTCCGGCACCACACGCAGGCGGTTGGCACGGTAGCGGGAAAGCGCGTCAGGGTTCATGGCGTGGTCAGGCTTGAAGCTGCACAGATCAAACGTCACCCCCGGCACTTTAAAACCATGGCGCAGCACCTCTAGCGTGCCCGCTCGCTCCAGCTCGCGTACCACTTTCTGTACAAACAGCGTTTCAGACGATTGCGGGTTAGCCTTGCAGAACTTCTCCCAACGCTCGGGCCAGGCCTCCTGCACATACCCCAGCAGGTCTTCGGTATAAAGTGCTGTGGTGCGGTCATAGCCACTGGCCGTGCCCACTTTCCAACCACCCGTGGCCATGGCGTCGATGATATCCTGCTGGAACTGCGCTTCCCTGCTGTCGGCCATGTTACCCCCAGGCTGTTATATTTCGCGTTTACAAAAAGTTCGATAATGCTGACTCAGAAAGTAGTCTGATGCCAACACCTTACCTCTTATTATCTGCTTTCCTTCTAACTGGCCATACTCAGGATCATTTTTAATTTTTGAACTCGTTTCTACTCGTTGTTTTTCAGGGTTAATAGAGATTAAAAAATTATCAAAAAGCCTGTGTATATCTACACGTAAACACAAACCATTATCTAACCTGTTCGAATTTTGACCCGTATAAGGGCTTATATGGGCCGCCTCTAAAACGTCGGTTATGCGACTACCTGAAATACAACAACTACCATAATAATTTTTAAGCACTCGCTTTCGAAAATCTTGCTGTCCTTCCCTAACAACAGTAACGCTTGTTCGACGCTTTTTTTCATCAAACGTAATAGAATCTATCAGCTTTTTATCAGTCTCGCTTTTAATGAAGCTGAGAGAGGCTCCCTCATAAGGAAGGTAATCTTTTAGTTTTTCTATTTCATCATGCTCAATCAACGCTTGCCATGCGCTGGAGTTCACCAACCCTGCTTTTTTCCTTAATAAAGCCAGAGCTTGACACGCTGCCTCAATGCTAGCGAAGCTGTCGGGCCTATTCTCCCAAGATAATTTAACATCGTCATCACTCAATTCTAAAACATGAGCTATATTTAAAGCGTTTTTTTCAATTCCATTAACATAGCTTTCTTCAGAGTCGTCAGACAAAAACGGAACTTCCAATGCACTAATTTCAACCCTATTTATATAGCCTTGCCATCCTTGATAGCTTTCTACCACCTCATCTGCAACCTCAATAATGGCAAGCGCCTCCGCTGCAACTTCTTTAGAGCCACATAACTGCTCCCGGTGTTTCCAAACTTCAAAAACTTGCTCAACCGACATATCGTCTAAATCAGCTGGCTCAAAAACCCAAAGATAATGGGTCTCATCATACATAGATGGCTCTGAGCAATCTTTAGTACCAGCATCTACAGTTGCACTATCACCATTATCATTTAAGGCACTATATAGGTTTCCAGCTATCTGTCTGGCCAATCGTTCATCTTGCGCCTTGGCACCTATTTTATTCTGATGACCCTCAATTCTTCGCCTGATTGCACCCAGGCGTCCAGACTCTTCTTTTCTTTTTTGCTTCTTATTTTTTTTCGACACGAAAACACCTGAATTTTTCTATTCTGAAACATTCTCTACCACAGCGCTTACTTGTTGATCCTGCCATTCACCGTATGTCTTGCGGCTGTTTTTTTCTATCCATACCGTGCGGCCATTAGCAGGACGCCCAGATACTACGGCAG
>NZ_JABUZF010000271.1:47857-48633 GCF_014897885.1 Halomonas sp. 3D7M
CCCAGATACTACGGCAGCCGCAGCGCTGGGGCTTGAGAAAGCATGATCACGTGAAAAGCTGACTATTCCCGACTCATCACACGCCAATACGCCCTCTTCCGTCAACTGTTCGTACAGTGGCCGATAGCTGGCATAGTCTGTATTACTCGCCCAGCGTTCGCGTGCTTTACTACCGGACAGCACAATGAACTCGCCGTCTATCTCCTGCGCCCAGGCAGTGATTTTGTATTTAGGTATTTTCAATTCAAACGTGGTTAAGGGGACAGTTTGAACAGGCTCTACTCTATTTTGTGTGAGCGGATGCTGACGCTGACGCAAAAAATCCAGCCCAAGCACTGGCATTACGGTGCGGATCTGCTCGACAAAAAACGCCATATCGGCACGGTCGGATTCTGGCAGGTTGATGTATTCGTGCGCGGTGCCGTTGACCAGCTTGCAGCGCCCAAGCTCGCCTGCTGACTGGATTAGTAGACTTTCCAAATATTTCACATGAGCTTTAGTGAGGTTCTGATCCTTGCTGGTCACCAGACAGACCTTTTCCCAGAAGTCCTTGCCGCCTTTATCTTCTGGTCGGTTGTGCTGTTTTAGGCGGGTACCCACATCATCACTTTCGCCGATATACACCTGCGGACGCGGGCTGCCTTCCAAGTCAGGGCCCACCAGAAAATAGATGCCAGTGCGGCCGCACTCGGGTCGCTGCACCAGCTCTGTCAGCTTTGTGCGCGGGCCAGTCAGCACATGGCCTGTCCAGTTCATGATTTCGGCGGTAAGCAAGC
>NZ_JABUZF010000271.1:48659-49186 GCF_014897885.1 Halomonas sp. 3D7M
CGTTGGGCGTGCCGTCTACCAGAAACAACCGGATGCTGCGTCCCTGTGTCATCAATCAAATACCCATCAAATAGAAAAATATGCCAAAAAAACAATTTAAGTATATGATTTTAAAAATAAAATAAAAAACACAAACTATGCAAATAACTGCCCTATCAAATACTCATCAAATAAAGCACCAGATCATGCCCAATGGGGTAGATAGCGGGCATTTTTCTTACTTTGCTCAGGGTCGTAGGGCTTGATGACTCTCTCTTCCAACGCATCACGTATGATGCGTGAGGCCGTCGCACTATTTTTGGCTTCTATTCCAAAACGCTCACGCAAGGATGTATTAGTCACCTGTTCGCGCATGACGTATTTGAGGCAAGCATGCAAGTAACACGCATGAACCCTTTCCTGCTTATCCATGCTATTCAGGTCACGATGGGAGAACAGCACCACCCGAAGAGAGCCCTCAGGGCGCTCCCAACGAGGCGGGGGAAGTTGATAAAACTCTGTATCAAAGTAAGCGTTCATTCCAGGAC
>NZ_JABUZF010000270.1:0-5234 GCF_014897885.1 Halomonas sp. 3D7M
TATCGGGAATCCACCTTGACCTTACCCGCTGGGACCCCGAATGCCTGAACCAAACTGGATTCCCGCTAAGGGCATGCGGGAATAACAGAACAGCAGACATACGGGAATGACAGAACAGCGGGCATGCGGGGATGATAGAACAGCGGAAATGCCCCACATTCCTACTAAGGCACCTGCAGAGGCGGCTAAGCCGCCCCTGAATTACTCCACGGTGACACTTTTCGCCAAGTTACGTGGCTTGTCTACGTCGGTGCCTTTTACCAGCGCTACGTGGTACGACAACAACTGAAGTGCCACGACATGCAGCACAGGGGAAAGCAAACCGTAGTTTTCCGGCATAACCAGCACATTAATGCCCTCACTTGGCTTAACGGTACTGCCGCCATCGGCAAACACATAAAGCTGACCGCCACGGGCACTCACTTCCTGCATATTGGCTTTTAGCTTTTCTAACAACTCATCGTTAGGCGCCACTACCACCACAGGCATATCAGCATCAACTAATGCTAGCGGGCCGTGTTTCAATTCCCCAGCAGGGTAAGCTTCTGCATGAATATAAGAGATTTCTTTTAGCTTCAGCGCCCCTTCCAATGCAATTGGGAAGTGGCGGCCTCGGCCTAAGAAAAGCGCATGCTGCTTATTAGCAAAATGCTTTGACCACGCCTTGATGCTTGGCTCTAGTGCCAGCACTTTTTTAACCGCGATGGGCAAGTGGCGCAGCTCATCCAGATAAGCTTTTTCATCTGCTTCATCTAGCCGATGATTCGCCTTTGCCAACAAGAGCGTAAGCAAAAATAGTGCGCTGAGCTGAGTAGTGAAAGCTTTCGTAGAGGCAACACCAATTTCCGGGCCAGCACGGGTAATAAAGCGCAACAGTGTTTCACGCACAATGGCAGACTCAGGCACATTACAAATTGCTAACGTATGAATGTGCCCCATTGATTTAGCGTGCTGTAACGCGGCGAGGGTATCAGCGGTTTCACCGGACTGAGAAATAACCACGACGAGCTGATTAGGATTCGCTACGCTTTGGCGATAACGGTATTCACTGGCAATTTCGACATTGCACGGGATACCGGCCACTTGCTCAATCCAGTACTTAGCCGTCATACCCGCATAGCTAGACGTACCACAGGCCAGGATCAATACGGAATCAACCTGCTCAAAAACACCTTGCGCTTCTGCGCCAAAAATACCCGGCTGCAACTGACCTGCGCCGCTCAGCATTTCCAGCGTATTCCCCAACGCTTGTGGCTGCTCAAATATCTCTTTTTGCATGTAGTGATTAAACTCACCTAACTCAACTGCATTCGCAGCAAGGCTAGAGGTAATCACTTCCCGCTGAGCGGGCTGACCAAGCGCATCGACTAATGTGATCGAGTCACGCGTTAGGCGCGCCACATCACCATTTTCCAGGTACATCATCTTCTGGGTGACCGACAGCAGCGCCGAGGCATCTGAAGCGGCATAGTGGCCGTCATCAGCAATACCTAACATCAGCGGCGAACCTTCACGAGCCACGACTAAGCAACCTGGTTCTTCTTCGCTTATCACCGCCAGCGCGAAAGCACCATGCAAATGCGCCACGGCACAACGCACAGCAGAAAAAAGATTTTCGGCTGGTTCGCCAATCTCGCCTTTAAAGCACGCTTGAATCAGGTGGGCAATGGTTTCAGTGTCGGTGTCTGAAGTGAACTCGTACCCTAACCCCTGAAGCTTTTCACGTAGGGTTTCATAGTTTTCAATGATGCCGTTATGCACCACCGCCAAGCCACTCGAAATATGTGGATGAGCGTTACGTTCAGCAGGAACACCGTGAGTTGCCCAACGGGTATGAGCAATGCCCACTTTCCCCTCAACTCCCTCCTCTTCAACGCGGGCTTCAAGAACTGACACTCGCCCCTTGGCGCGGGCACGCGATAGCGTACCAGAGTCACTTAGCACAGCTAACCCAGCAGAGTCATAGCCACGGTATTCAAGTACTTTCAAGCCTGAAAGCAAAAACGGGGTACATTCCATTGCGCCAATGGCGCCAACGATTCCGCACATACTCAATCCTTTAATAACGACTTATAACGACGATGGCTTTCATCGTATGTAAAGAGCCATGTGCAAAGAACCATTTGCAAAACACAACTAGCAAAGGGCCATTTGCAGAGAGCTATTTACAAAGACCCGTCATAGCGAGCATCCCGTGAACTGGCTCTTCTTAAAGGGGAGCATATTACACTCCCCCGTAGCTCAGAGTCCTTAAAGCTCGGTCTTCAAAGCTCGGTCTTTAAAACATGGCCTTCATACATTTCCCCAAACAACAAAATACGGATTAAGCTTTTCGCTGGGGTTGGCGTAGCTAAGCGGTTTACCCTCTAGCGTTTCAACTCGGCCACCCGCTTGAAGCACGACCGCATGAGCGGCGCCAGTATCCCAAAGACAGGTAGGGCCTAAACGAGGATAAGCATCGGCCTTACCTTCTGCAATTAAGCATAGTTTAAGCGAACTGCCCATGGGCAACATTTCGTGCTCACCTAGCTTTTCAAGCCACGCTGCCAAGTCCGGGCTGGGATGCGAGCGACTACCCACAACACGCCAAGTGGAAGCAGCTTCCGGCTCGCCCGCAACACGAATCTCATGGCGTTCGCCATTCGCTTCCACTTTAAATGCACCTAAACCTTCAGCGGCAACATAAGCGGTTTCAAGCGCCGGAGCGGTAACAACGCCCAACACGGGCTTACCGTTTTCAATCAGCGCAATATTAACGGTGAACTCACCGTTACGCTTGATAAACTCTTTAGTCCCGTCAAGCGGGTCTACCGTCAAGCGGGTCTACCAACCAATAGCGGCCATTGCCGTCTACCCCGGCAAAGCCTTCTGCGTCTTCTTCAGAGAGTATAGGCAACTGTAAAGAAAGCGCCTGCAAGCCGCTTACAATCACATGGTGAGCAGCTTGATCCGCTTCAGTTAATGGGCTTTTGTCTTCTTTTTCTTCCACGCTAAATTCGCGTGCATAAACCGCCATAATGGCATCGCCCGCTTCACGAGCAATACGTTCCACAGAATCCAATAACGCTTGATCAATCATTTTGTCATTTCCTTATGATTAAGCCACCAAACAACGACCGGCTGCTTGGTGGCTTATCAGTATTTACATTACGTGTTTAACCTACACTGCATGGAAATCAGCTAATTAGGCCACGCTCACGCAACGTCTTAATCACGCTATCAGCCGCTTCTTCGGCACTCATTTCTGAGGTCTTCAGATGAACATCTGGCGACTCAGGTGCTTCATACGTTGAATCAATGCCTGTGAAGTTTTTCAGCTCACCTCGACGGGCCTTTTTATAAAGACCTTTAGGATCACGAGCTTCTACTACATTTAGCGGTGCATCTACGAAAATCTCGATGAATTCACCTGCTTCCAGCAAATCTCGCGCTAGTTGACGTTCGCTACGGAAAGGCGAAATAAACGCGGACATAACGATCAACCCAGCATCAACCATCAGCTTGGCAGTTTCCGCTACGCGACGCACGTTTTCAACGCGATCAGCATCAGTAAAGCCTAAGTCACGATTTAAACCATGACGAACGTTATCACCGTCCAGTAAGTAGGTATGCTGGCCCTGGGTAAATAGCTTTTTCTCAACCAGGTTAGCGATCGTTGATTTGCCAGCACCAGAAAGGCCTGTAAACCATAGAACTGCCGGTTTCTGGCCCTTCGCCGACGCACGTGCCTGCTTATCAATATCCACATGTTGCATATGAATATTCTGGCTACGACGAAGGGCAAAATGCAGCATACCTGCACCCACCGTATTATTCGTCATACGGTCAATCAGGATGAAGCCACCGGTATCGTGGTTATCTTGATAAGCATCAAAAGCAACCGCACGGTTGAGGCTAATCGTACAGACACCAATGCCGTTCAAATCAAGCTGTTTGCCAGCCGTGTGTTCCAGCGTATTAACGTTAACCTGATATTTAATATCAGTAACGGTCGCTGACACCATCTGGGTGCCTAGCTTCATTAAGTAAGGGCGACCAGGCAGCAGCGGCGCCTCATGCATCCACACCAACGTTGTCTCGAACTGATCAGCCGTATGAGCAGGCTGCTCTACACCGGAGATGACATCGCCCCGGGAGATATCAATTTCATCTTCCAGCAACAGTGTTACCGATTGGCCTGCCACCGCCTCGTCCAAGTCACCATCAAAGGTGTAGATGCGTGACACAGTGCTGGTTTTACCCGAAGGCTGAACACGAATCTGATCGCCAGGGCGAACAACGCCGCTTGATACCATGCCACTGAAACCACGGAAATCCAGGTTAGGACGGTTTACCCACTGCACTGGCATCCGGAAGGGTGAACGCTGCAAATGCTCGGCATCAAGCTCTACGGTTTCCAAATAGCCCATCAGCGTCGTGCCGTGATACCAAGGCATGTGCGGGCTTGGCTCAATAACGTTATCGCCTTTCAATGCTGACATGGGGATAAACGTAATGTTTTCCAAACCGAGCTGTTTGGCAAACGTACGGTACTCTTCAACGATCTGGTCGAAACGCGCTTTAGAGTAATCTACCAAGTCCATTTTATTGATGGCAACGACGACATGCCGCATACCCATCAATGACATTAAAAAACTGTGGCGACGCGTCTGCGTTAAAATTCCATGGCGCGCATCAACCATCAAAATAGCAGCGTCTGCCGTGGAAGCACCGGTCACCATGTTACGGGTGTACTGCTCATGCCCAGGCGTATCAGCAACAATAAACTTGCGCTTTTCGGTGGAGAAAAAGCGATACGCCACATCGATAGTGATGCCTTGCTCGCGCTCTGCTGCCAAGCCATCAACCAGCAGCGCGAAGTCCATATCGCCGCCCTGAGTACCGAACTTTTTAGAGTCAGCTTCAATAGCAGCCAGCTGATCTTCAAAGAGCAGCTTGGATTCAAACAGCAAGCGGCCAATCAGGGTGCTTTTACCGTCATCGACGCTGCCGCAAGTAATAAAGCGCAGCAGGCCTTTGTGCTCATGAGCCTTCAAATAACCTTCGATATCTTCGGCAATCAGTTCAGATGAGTGCGACATTAGAAATACCCCTCTTGCTTTTTCTTCTCCATGGACGCTGCGCTGTCATGATCAATCACACGCCCCTGACGCTCAGAGGTCTTAGTCAGCAGCATCTCTTGGATAATGGCTGGCAGCGTATCGGCATCAGACTCCACCGCCCCTGTTAGGGGG
>NZ_JABUZF010000270.1:5265-8702 GCF_014897885.1 Halomonas sp. 3D7M
GTGCGGAAACGAACCTTACGCATCATCGGGACTTCACCCGGCTCCAGCGGCATGCGCTCATCATCCACCATGATCAACGCACCGTCACGCTCAACCACAGGGCGCTCTGCCGAGTAGTAAAGCGGCACAATGGGAATATTCTGCAGATGGATATACTGCCAGATATCCAGCTCAGTCCAGTTAGAGATGGGGAACACGCGAATAGACTCTTTAGGGTTCTTGCGCGTGTTGTACAGCTTCCACAGCTCAGGACGCTGATTTTTCGGGTCCCAACGGTGTTGAGCAGAACGGAAAGAGAACACACGCTCTTTAGCACGAGACTTCTCTTCATCACGACGAGCACCGCCAAAGGCCGCATCGAACCCGTACTTATCAAGTGCTTGCTTCAGGCCTTCGGTTTTCATCACATCGGTATGAATCGCCGAGCCATGCGTAAACGGGTTAATGTCCTTCTCAATGCCTTCTGGGTTGATATGCACCAGAAGATCCATACCAATCTCTTCGGCCATTTTGTCGCGGAATTCATACATCGCACGGAATTTCCAGCGCGTATCCACGTGTAACAATGGAAACGGCGGCGGCCCAGGCGCAAACGCCTTACGTGCCAGGTGCAGCATGACCGCAGAGTCTTTACCTACGGAATAAAGCATTACCGGGTTTTCGGCCTCGGCGACCACTTCGCGCATAATCTGGATGCTTTCCGCTTCCAGTCGCTGTAAATGGGTGAGTGATGTCATCATCTTTCCCGACGTTGTGTTAAAAACTGTTTTCAAGTGGTCGCTCGCAGCACCGCCTTAAAAACCCTGCAAAATTAGCAGCATGTTGATGCTGAATAACGATTTACCTTGCTTACCTCAGGTGCTGTTAGGCACTAAGCGCTAAATTAGCAGGCACAGGCACTAGACAAAACGGCGTCTGCTGCGCCAACCAATCGGTAATTTCAGGGCTAGCGGTTAGCAACGCTCCCTGAAACACCAGCACCTTCACGCCATTGGCGTTCAAGGCAGCAAATACAGATAGATATGCCTGGGCGTCTGGCGGGCTTTCAAAGCAGCGCATCAGCAAACGGCCTCTCGACCCATGCAAATAAATCTGGAACAGCGACTTCGTAGGATGAGCAACATGTCGAACGCCCCCCTGCCACCGCTGGTCAGCCTCTTTCAGCTTATTGAAGCGCGGAGCTACTGCGGTTCGAAACCAGCGACCCTGTTGTGAGCGCTGCGTTGCTAAGGCACTTAGTTTCCAAGGCTCATGCTTTAGCCCCTGCGCTTCCCACCAATGTTCAATGGCCCGCTGAGAGAGCACAACACCATTCTGAATAGCCAACCACTCGGCTAATCCGGCACTGCTCCAGCCTGGCTCAATCAAATGCGGCGTCTCTTCTGCCCATTGGCTTGGAACTTGATCTGATACTTGAGCAGGTTGTTGAAAAAGCGCCTGCCACAATAACGATTGAACATCCGCACTAAGCACGTTTGCCTGACCTTTTAACCGCCCACGTGGCTTAACAGGAACAGCCGCCCACCCGCCTTCACGAAAGGCTTTCCACGCTGCCGAAACAGTAGGCGCTGACAACCCTGTTTGTTGACTGACCACCGCGACGGTGTAGCCATCTAAGCGTAGCTGAACAGCCTGCTTACGACGCGCATTCAACAATTCAGGCGATAAATGTTTAGTGCTCAATATATCTTTTAACCTTTTGATTTTTAAAAAATATTTATCATTGGAAAATACTATTTAAAGCAATTATTAGACACCATCATAAAAGCCTGCGTAAAATCCAGCAAGCACCTAGCGTATTTTTTGGTTTTATAAGGACCCACAATGACTCCCTGGGCCGTTTTATTTTCAATTACTGTTTTGCTCGTCCTACTAATCAGCGGCAAGGTTAAGCCTGCGATTGCCTTTGTTACACTTGCAGGCCTGTTTTTGCTGTTTGGGTTTGTTGATACCAGCACGTTGCTAATGCAATACACCAACCCCGCCTTGGCTACGCTACTCTTACTACTATTGGTATCACTTGCATTAGAGCGCTCGCCACTGCTGGACTGGCTTTCCCGCCACTTACTCAAAGGCCACCCCCGCTTAGCCACGGCTCGGCTAATGGGCAGCACCGCGGTGCTTTCTGCATTTTTGAACAACACCGCAGTCGTTGCGGCATTTTTAGGGGCTATTTCCCGCCAACAGCGCATTGCACCATCACGGCTATTAATTCCGCTTTCCTACGCCTCGGTTTTAGGAGGGATCACTACGCTGGTAGGCACATCCACTAACTTGGTGGTGAACTCATTTAATCTTAGCGCCAGCGGTAGTGAGCTAGGCATGTTTCAATTCAGTTTAGTGGGCGTGCCTGTCGCATTAATTACGCTATGTATACTGCTATTGCGGGCGAATGCCCTACCTCACCATCGCTTGGAAGACACCGACGAAAAGCTCTCCTACTTTCTTGCTGCCGATGTAGAAGCTGACTCACCGATGATTGGCAAAAGTATTGAAGAGAACGGATTAAGAAGCCTAAATGGGCTTTATCTATTAGAAATTGAACGTCAAGGCCGCCTAATCAGCCCGGTTGCGCCAGAAGAACGCCTTCAAGCGGCCGATACGCTCGTGTTTACTGGAGAAGTGAGCAAAGTTCAGGCACTACAACGCTTTCCTGGGCTCAATCTATTTGGCCATCAAGCCGATAACCTACTCGCCACCAATTTGGTAGAAGTGGTTATTTCCCACGAATCAGAACTTTCCAGCAAAACCCTACAGGACGTCGATTTCCGCAGTATGTTTAGTGCAGGGGTTGTCGGCATACGCCGTGGCGGTAAACGCCTGGAGGGTCAGCTTGGCAAAATCCCCCTGCGGGTGGGCGATTGCCTGCTCCTGGCTGTGAGTGCCGACTTTCGTCAACACCGCAATATAGACCGTAACTTCCATCTGCTCAGTGGCAGTTTCACACGCCCGCAGCTCACGCGAAAAGAGAGCGCTATTACCCTGGGCGGGTTTGCAACGGTTATCGCACTGGCGACGGCCAACTTGCTACCGCTGTTTCATGGCTTGCTACTGTTGCTGGGCGGCCTATTGCTATTAAAAGTGATTAGCTTGGCAGAGTTGCGCCGCCGCTTTCCGTTTGAGCTTTGGCTGATTATTGGTTCTGCATTGGGGATAGCGCAAGCGTTAGAAAATTCAGGGGCCGCCGCTGTTCTGGCAGGTGGGATGCAGTGGATGTTTAGCGGTTACGGCGTTTACGCTGCCTTTATTGGTTGCTACCTACTAACCCTATTGCTAACCGAAACAGTTACCAATAACGCCGCTGCCGCCCTGGCTTTCCCTATTGCCTGGAGCACCGCCCAAGCCTTTGGTGTCGACCCCTTGCCATTTGTGATGGCAGTTGCCTACGGTGCCAGCGCCTGCTTTTTAATTCCCTTTGGCTATCAGACCCACCTGAT
>NZ_JABUZF010000275.1:0-3000 GCF_014897885.1 Halomonas sp. 3D7M
GCTTCTACCATCATCTTGCACAGTTCTTCCAGACTGGTGTTAGGCTGCCAGCCGAGTTCTTGGGTGGCTTTGGCCGGGTTGCCTATCAGCAGTTCTACCTCGGCCGGGCGGTAGAACTTCGGGTCGATGACCACCACGATGTTACCGGTAGCGACGTCAACGGCGGCTTCCTGTTCGGCTTCGCCTTCCCAACGCAGTTCAATATCCGCCGCTTTAAAGGCGAGCGTGACAAAATCACGCACGGTTTCGGTGCGGTTAGTAGCCAGCACGTAGGTTTCCGGGGTGTCGGCTTGCAGCATGCGCCACATGCCTTCCACGTACTCTTTGGCGTAGCCCCAGTCGCGCTTGGCATCCAAGTTACCCAGAGCCAAGTGGGTCTGTTTGCCGAGCTTGATGCGGGCAACGCCGTCGGTAATCTTACGGGTGACGAATTCGCGGCCACGCAGGGGCGACTCATGATTGAACAGAATGCCGCTGGTGGCGAAGATGTTATAGGACTCACGGTAGTTAATGGTCATCCAGTGAGCATAGAGCTTGGCCACGCCGTAAGGGCTGCGCGGGTAGAAATCAGTGGCTTCGGTTTGCGGCACTTGCTGTACTTTGCCGAACATTTCCGAGGTGGAAGCCTGATAGAAACGAATGGAGCTGTCGACGATACGGATCGCTTCTAATAAATTCACCACGCCCAGCCCGGTGATCTCGGCCGTTGTAATGGGCTGGTCAAACGAGACGCCTACGAAACTTTGCGCGGCAAGGTTGTAAATTTCACGGGGCTTGCACTGCTGCACTAGGCGAATGCTGGAGGATAAATCGGTAAGGTCGTACTCCACCAAGTGCAAGTTGGGGTGGTTTTGTATGCCAAGTTCTTCGATACGCCAAAAATTGACCGAGCTGGTACGGCGGTATGTACCGTACACGGTGTAACCTTTTTCTAGCAGTAGCTCAGCAAGATAAGCGCCGTCCTGGCCCGTAATTCCTGTCACGATCGCGTTCATGACGCAGTTCCTTTCTTCATAGTAAGTTCTGGATTAACGCATGGAGGTACAGGCTGCCGCAGAGGCAGCCGGGTGCGTTAGGTATTGTGGCGGGCTAGCCTTGGGTGTCAACCTGATTTCGCTCATGCCTTTGGCATAGCGCTTGGTCAACCAGGGCTGCTTTCATCAAGCCTTCATAGCGTTTTGCCAAGGCAGGCCAGCTGCGCTGTTCCAGCCATTGATGACGGGCCTGATGATACTCTTTGCGCTGGGTTTCTGAGGCGTTCAATACATGGGTAATGCCTTCGGCAATGTCTTGGCTGTCGAAGCCGCGGGTTTGCCAAACGATATTTTTGACTTCATCAAAAATAGGCGCTGGCGTGGTGAGAATATTGGGGCATGCAGCGACCGCCGTGCGTACAGCAGCACTGCTGGACTCTTGGGTATATTGATAAGGCAGCACTACGGCGCTGCACTCTGCCAGGCGCTGCCGGGCCTCTTCCAGGGGAAGGAAGTCAGTCACCCACTCAATCTGTTTTTCGACCCCTAAGCGCTGCGCGGTTCGCTGGCAGCGGGCCAGTTCCTCCTGGGAGCTGGGCTCATCGCGTACGGAGGTAATCAGTCGCAATATGGCAGCCTTTGGTAACGACTGCTTTTTACACAGCAACGCAAAAGCCTCAATTAAGGTATTGACTCCTTTATGGGGGAGCAAGAAGCCGAAGCTGCCAATCACAGGTGCTTGGCTGTTGATAGACACTGAAGCGTCTTGGCCGGCATCCACTCCCTGTGGTAATTGGGTGACGTTATCGGTTAGGCCGATGCGCTTTAGGTAATTGAGGTCGTCTAACGTGTGAACAAACACTCGATCAAAGGCGGCAAGTGTTGCTGACACTGTGTGCCTGCGGACAGTGTCAAAGTCGATCACTGGGCGGGTCGTATGCAGGGTGATATAGACACGCTTGCCCTGGCGACGGCACTGCTCGACTTGATACTGCAGATCGCGGTCTAGCTCGTAAAAGGCGAAGTGGTGCTGTAGCCAGACTACGTTACCAGCCGCTTCTGCTAACGTAGGGCTTTGGCTGCGCTGCCAGTTACGGCTTACCGGTAACTGGTTTTCCTGTTCGCCTGAGGAGGGGCGCTGGCCTTTGCTAAACTGCGGGGCATTGATTGAAACGCTCAATACTGAGTTAGTTGCTTGCAGCGCTTCTACCAGATGAGCACTGTATTGGGCGATGCCGCAGGGTTCGTCCCATGAGGTATACAAGCTCAGTGAAATAGGCGGCACTTCAGGCTGGGTACTGGCCTGCAGGCGCGCTAGCGCTGCTAACAGGGACTCTACCGCAGCAGGCGAGTAAAAGCGCTGCTGAATAGCGTCGTGGAACTTGCTCACGGCATTCGTTGCCCCTTCCCCCTGTTGGCGCAATTGCTGGATCTGCTGCTGCACTTGTCGGGTAAGACTTGCCACACTGGGCTCTACCCATACGGCCTGCCCGGCACTGAAGTGCGATTGGGCATGGTCGAAACAGTAGTTCACCCAACCGGCATGCTGCGCCGGAGTGAAATCGGTGTGGGCGCCGTAGCCGGTAACGATCAGTGCGCGGGAGAACTCCCCGGCTTCGATGGCCGGCATATTGAGTCCTTCGCCACGGGTGGGCAACACGACTATATCGGCCGCCTGATAGAGCGCAGCCATTTGTGCGGCGTCATAATCATCAATAATGATGTGCAGACGTTCGCGGTATTTTGCACTGACGTATTGCTCTACCCAGCCTTCCATCTGGTTATGGGGGTTGGGGAAGGTTTTAACCGTGAGCGTCAGCGTTGGGTCGACGGCGGCCAGCTGCTCAAATGCTTGCAGCAGCACGTCTACGCCTTTACGCGGAAAGGCTGATGAGACATGGAGTAAATTAACGGTTTGCTGCTGAGCGACGCGTACAAGATCATGTGCACTGCTCTGGACAGCATGCGGATTTGCCACCAGCGGTAACGCGACCACGTGAATAGGCAGTTTACAGCCGCTATCCAT
>NZ_JABUZF010000275.1:3035-6497 GCF_014897885.1 Halomonas sp. 3D7M
TTAACAAACCAAGCGGTGACGATTACGCCTGCGTAATGCTCATTCAGGGTGGCTATCATCTCTTCCGGCACCCATGACTCTTCCCAGAAAAACAGCGCAATGGGTAGCCCGTGGCTTGGCTCAGGCTCAATGAGCGGGTAATGATGATAAAGCGCAATGCGCTGCTGCTCTGCCACGGTCTGCCACTCGATGGGGTCGGTCAGTGCATTCAGTTGAGCCACTTCTGCTTCGCCCCCAGGTGTGCTGCGTACGCTGGGTTCTGGGCTGCCCTCGTGGGGCGCCAGCCATAGTACGGGCGACTGCTCACTGGTCATTAAACGCGTCAGCAGGTGGCGGTTTACCGCGGCCAAGCTGTAGCTACCGTTAATATGGCCTTCCAAGCGAATGCCTTTTGGAACGTCAGCGTTTCCGCCCAAGGGGGCATCGCGCAGGCTGAGCGCTTCGCTACGTACCGCGGCGGTGACATCGGCATCCAGGTTCTGGAAGTCCTCTTCCCGGAATTGCCCTGCTCGGCTAAATAAACCATCACTTGCGGCCATGCGCTTTAAAATGCGGACTTTTAGGCCAGGAAAGCGATCCAGTACTTTTAGCGCTAGTCGTTTTAACCAGGGTATTTGCGCTAGGCGACGTAGTAACTTCCCACTTGCCTGGGCGGTTTGATAGTGGAAGTGCATCGCGCTGCGCAGCGGCTTGGTAATACGCCAGGAGCGGCTGTTATAAATGCTGTCTATTTCTTGCTGAAGACGCTTGGTTTGCTGCAGGTAGTGCTGGCGTTCTTGCAGGGCGGATGCGCGTTGATTTTCGGACTTAGCAAGTTGTTCGGTTTGTGCCTCGATCTTGGCAGCCAGAGTTTCTAGGGTGCCTTGCTGAGCCTCTGTGAGCTTATCAAGGTAGTCGAACCAGGGGGCGCTAAGATCATCGGCTTGCTTGTGCGCCACGAGTGCATAGTCAGGGTAGGCGGAAACCACCCAATCCAAGTATTGGCGCAGCGGTGCGTTTTCAGGGGGCGGCGTGGGGCCGTTTAAACGCAAAATATTGGCTTTTGCGTAGCCGCTGTCAGTGGCTACAAAATGCAGCAGTGGCGGAGGCAGCGGGTGCAGGTGGGTGGGGTCAAGGTAGAAACTCCATAGCCCAACGGTTAGATTTTCTGGGTTGGGTGTCTCTAGGATGAGAACTCCCCCTGGTTTGAGCGCGCGATGCACCTCTTGAATCAGGGTTACTAGGCTGTCAAAAGGAATATGCTCTGCAATGTGAAAGCCGGTGACCGCCGCCAGCGTATTGGTTTCGATTTGCTGCAAAGCCGTTAGCGCGTCGTTAACTTCAACGTGCAAGCCGCTTGCGTTACAGGCGCTGGCCATGCTTTCGTTGGTATCGATACCTTTGGCGGGCCAGCCATTTTCCTGCATGAGTTCGAGCCATTCGCCACGGCCTGAGCCTAGGTCAACCACCAATGCTTCTGGGTAGCGCGCCATAATCGGCGCCAGTAACGGTACGTAAACTTTAAGGCGTTCTTTAATAGCGTCTTTTTCGCCACGAAAGTGGTTGGTAAACCGGGTATAAAAATCCATTACACTGACTCGTTAGGTTCTGAACTTATCGCGGCTTGGCGCTCACAGTCGATAGTAGGCATGACCCAGCTGCTCCCCAAGAAGAAGTCTTTTTCCATATTAACCACTTGGAAGACTAGCGCGTGGTCGACCCATTGATAGTTATGGGTTAGGTGAGTGTCGCTGCTGTGCAGAGACGTTGACACCGAATAACTTCCTGGCCCTAAGTTAGCGCTGAAACGCATGCGATAGATGAGTTTTTCGCCTGCGCTTAGCTGATGCTCTACTTGGTGTGTGTGCCAGGTATTGGTACCAAATATTTCTTGGCCTACGCGGTCTTTGAGCTTGTAGCCCACCACCAGTTGCGGCAAATCAGCCTGGATAGATATATGGATTCGCAGCTCTACTTCCTGACCAACGTCAACCACTTCCAGCGGGTTGCCGTTTGTTGCATGCAGGCTTAACTGGGAAACGCGGGCTTCTCCGGTGCCTGACCGGGTTTGAATTTGACCACTGGCTAGTGGCGTCACCTCTACCTGAGCATTCTCTTTTTTGGCAATGATCGCATTGTAGTAGTCCATGATGTCTTGAGGCAGGCCGTCTTGCAGCACTTCGCCTTGCTCTAACAGGATCGCGCGGTCGCACAGGCTTTGTATGGCGGCTTTGTCATGGGAAACAATCAGCAGCGAGGTGCCTTGGCGCTGGAATTCGCGTATGCGGTCAAAGCTTTTATGCTGGAAATAGGCATCCCCGACCGAGAGCGCTTCATCCACAATCAGTATGTCTGGCCGGAAGGCGGTCGCTACCGAAAAGGCCACTCGCATTTGCATGCCGCTTGAGTAAACCCGCATGGGTTTGTCGAAGTAGTCGCCTATTTCGGCGAACGCTTCTATGTCGGCCATCGCAGCGTCTATTTGGGCGTGAGTGAAGCCCATCAGCCCTGCGGAGTGGATAACATTTTGGCGGCCGGTCAGCTCACCGTTAAAGCCCATGCCTAACTCTAAAATAGCGGCAACGCGGCCATGGGTGCGTATGTAACCTTCGGTGGGGCGCAGCGTGCCGGTGATCATTTTGAGCAGTGTGCTTTTACCCGCGCCGTTTTGACCAACAATGCCGACGGCTTCGCCTTGGGCAATATCAAAATTGATATTGCGCAGTATCCAGGTCTCTTCCTCAGGTTGAATAGCACTGAACCAGCTGGCCACGCGCATTATTTCGTTACGGTAACGGCGATAAGCTTTGCCCAGTTCGCGAACCTCCAGCAGGGGTTTAGGGGACGTTGGCGATACCTGGTCTGGCAACGGCTGGTTTGTTTGTGATTGGTTTGACTGTGAATCGGTTGATTGACTCATAGAGCATCCACCATTTCCGGGCTGGCTTTACGGAACAACATCGCGCTGACAACCACAAGCCCTGCTCCCAACAGGGTTAAACCGGCCAGCGCCATAAGGGAAGGCGAGTGGCCATAGGCCAGCACAGCGTGGTAGGCGCCAACTAAATGGAATAGGGGATTAAACGCTAAAATTGCCTGTAATGATGGCGGTACTATTTCCGCTGGGTAGACCACTGGGGTAAACCAGAAAAGAAACTGCATTACTATGGGCATTAGCTGGCCAATATCACGAATAAAGACGTTTAAAATACCCAGCATCAGCCCTAACCCTAGCGCCAACAGTATGGTAATGGCAGTCAGTACTGGCACCCAGAGCAGCGTTGCTGGGGTGAAGTGACCAAGTACGGCAAAGACGACCAAAATGACCACAAATAAGGCAAGGTTATTTATTAAGCAGGAGCCCGTGATAATCACCGGTAAGGCGATTTTGGGGAATACTAGCTTTTTCATTAGGTTGGCGTTTTCAATAAAGACGCCAAGGCAGCGGTTAAGAATCTCGCTAAACAGGCTCCACCCCAGCAT
>NZ_JABUZF010000275.1:6561-7595 GCF_014897885.1 Halomonas sp. 3D7M
CCCGGCAGCTTCGCTGCCAGTACAGCAGATAGGATCAGCGCGTAAATCAGTACCATTGACAGCGGATGAATGATCATCCAAGCGCCGCCGATGCGGCTACGGGCAAACCGTGTCACCAACTCGTGGCGGATAGATGTGGCAATAAACTGGCGATAGCGCCATGCCCCTTTTAGGGATTCCAGCATTCCGTTACCTTTTTGCGCGTCGTGAGCCATTGTTGATTCAAAGGGAGTAATGGTAAGCCAAGCGCTTATTGGACACCACCGTTACTGGCAGCGCCATGTGGGTCAGCTCCCTACTGACGCTGCTATCCCTCGCCACTGAATTGCTTAGCAACGGCGAAGGTACAATACTTTTCAAGCAAGTATATGGCCGCATCAATAGTGTCTAACATTCCCACAAGCCATGCATTGGAAACGTGTATAAACTGAAGTGGCAGCGGGTCGGTCAATACGTTTTGACCAATGAGGCCTTTTTGGGAGCCATACATTACCAATAGCTGTTGTATGATGTACATGACACCGCCCTCAGGGCAATCGCACGTCGAGATTGGTTCGCAATTGAATCATAAAGGATGATTCGATATAGCTGGGGCATTTGATCGGAGGATGCAATGCCCCAGACTGCTGTGCCGATCCTGGATATCTTCGCCAGCGTTACCGATCCGCGTCATCCCAGCAAGGTGCAGCATCCCTTGCCCGACTTGCTCACCGTTGCCGTCTGCGGGGTCCTCGTGGGCGCCGACACCTTTGAAGAGATCGAACTCTGGGCCAAGGAGAAGCTCCCCTGGCTCCGCCAGTACCTCGCTTTGCCAAATGGGGTCCCGTCGCATGATACCTTCGCCCGGCTCTTCGGCCTGATGGATCCACACGAATTTGAAGCTGCTTTCCGCCGCTGGGTAGAAGACGTCTTGCCCAGCGTCTCGCCACAGGTCGTTGCGCTAGATGGCAAGACCAGCCGACGGTCGGCCAAGGCCTGCGAGGCACCCTTGCACCTCGTCAGCGCTTTTGCCGCTGATGCGCACGTCATTCTCG
>NZ_JABUZF010000275.1:7632-10923 GCF_014897885.1 Halomonas sp. 3D7M
CCACCAAATCGACCAAA
Source organism: Halomonas sp. 3D7M (assembly GCF_014897885.1). Classification (NCBI taxonomy): domain Bacteria; kingdom Pseudomonadati; phylum Pseudomonadota; class Gammaproteobacteria; order Oceanospirillales; family Halomonadaceae; genus Halomonas; species Halomonas sp. 3D7M. The sequence goes on from NZ_JABUZF010000275.1 coordinate 7,650, forward strand.
AAGACCGCCATTCCGGACCTGCTGGCCACCCTGGCGCTGGAAGGTTGCATTGTCACCATTGACGCCATGGGCACCCAGCCTTCGATTGCCCAGGCGATCCGCGACCGTCGGGCCGACTATGTACTGGCCGTCAAGGAGAACCAACCCCAGCTCAAGGAGGCGATCGACGATTTCTTTGACCAGTTTTGCGCCGCGCCGGCAGCGCAGACACCGCATCAGGTCAAGAAGGAGGTCAGCAAGGCGCATGGCCGCCTGGAGACACGACGCTGCTACGTGTTCGATGCACTGGACTGCCTGCCGAAGCCGACTCGCTGGCCGGACCTGCGCTGCTTCGCCGTCATCGAGTCAACACGCGAAAGCCAAGGCAAGACGGAACATGAGCGCCGTTACTACCTCAGCAGTCTGGTGCCGAATGCCGACCAGTTGGCCAAGGCGGTTCGACAGCACTGGCGCATCGAGAATCAGGTGCACTGGTGCCTGGACGTGACCTTTGCCGATGACCAGATGCGGGCACGAACGGCGCACGCTGGGCATAACCTGGCCATTCTCAAGCGGTTGACGCTCAACCTGATTCGCCTGGACCCCAAGCCTCGCAAGGGGAGCTTCAAGACCAAGCGAATCCTTGCGGCCACCTCAGATGAATATCGCGCTCACTTACTGGGCTTGGAATGAGAGGCTTTCTTCATGTGCGATTGCCCTGACACCGCCCTATCGGCAGCGCTTGAAGCCCATGAGCTGTGGTATGCTCCTGCGCATTTAATCCGCAGTTGAATGAGCGTCTTTTTGCATGATCTTTAGCACGCCTGAGTTTCTATTTATTTTTTTACCTACTGTTTGGCTAATTTTTTGGCTATTGTCATTTTCTGGCAAGCAGCATTTACTACTTGGCTGGTTGGGACTGGCATCCTTTGTCTTTTACAGCGTATGGGATATCACGCTACTGCCACTTTTACTGGGCAGTATTGCCGTTAACTATTGGCTGGCTGGCTATGTAGCTAGACCAAGCCGTGCTTGGTTATGGCTTGGCGTTGGTTTTAATCTTGGCTTACTGGGCTGGTTTAAGTATTCCATCTTTTTTCTTTCATTAGCCGACCTTCCGCCTCAATCTTTTAGCCCATTGGTACTGCCTCTGGGCATTTCTTTTTTTACCTTTCAGCAGATTGCTTTTTTAGTGGATGTGCGCCAAGGCGCTGTTCAACGGGGACCGCTGTCACTTTACGGCGTGTTTGTTAGCTTTTTTCCGCAGTTGATTGCAGGCCCTATTGTTCATTACCGTGACTTAGCACCACAGCTGGCAATTTTACAGCGACCAAGCGCTTCGGCCGTTCGTTGTGGCTTACTGCTGTTAGCGCTAGGGCTAGCTAAGAAATTATTGATTGCTGATAATCTTGCGCCCTATGTGGATCGCCTTTATAACGCGCCAGCGGACTCTATTGTTGCGGGCGATACACTGATGGCGGGCTGGTCTTATGGCTTACAACTCTATTTTGATTTCTCAGGCTATGCGGATATGGCTATCGGGCTAGCGTTACTGTTTGGTATAACGCTACCTAATAACTTCGCTTCACCCTATCGTGCCGCCAATATCCAACTTTTTTGGCAACGCTGGCATATAACGCTTTCCCAATTTTTGCGTGACTACTTGTATATTCCGCTTGGCGGCAGCCGACATGGTTTACCGCGTCATTTATTGGCGTTAATGGTGACGATGCTACTAGGCGGGCTTTGGCATGGCGCGGGCTGGCAATTTTTAGTCTGGGGCGGCTTGCACGGGGCGTTATTGACGATGATGGTGGTATGGCGGCGGCTCAGCGTTTTTCGATTCCCCTTCGCGGCGAGTTGGGCTTTTACCTTTGTGGCCGTTATGTTGGCTTGGGTGCCGTTTCGGGCAACCGGCCTTGAGCATACCTGGTCTTTGTATTCAGGCCTTGCCGTTTGGCAATGGGGGGCACTTGGCGATCTCGCTAACGCCTTAAACCAAGGCGTTATGTCCCTGCGCTCGCCTGAGCTACTAATACTCGTGGCTACGCTCATCGTGCTAATCATGCCGAACAGCATGACCTGGGCAAAGCGATTAACTCAGCCACATCACTATTTTTGGCAGGGTGCCTTAGTTGGCGGGCTGCTGTTAGTGGTGTTCAAAGCAATGATAGACTTGCCTAGCCAAGCTTTTCTTTACTTCAATTTTTAGCTGCACGCCATTCTGAAGGGATACTAAATGGTACGTTTTCTGAAAGGAGTGGCCGCTGGCGGTTTTGCTGTACTCGCGCTATGGGTCATTTTTTGGGCCGGGCAATTAGGACGGCCACACCCTAACAATGAGTGGATTAATGGGGCAATCAGCTATAAACAGACAATCGCTGGCACGTTACCTTCTCCTAAAATAATCGTGCTTGCCGGTTCGGGAGCGATGTTTGGTATTAACAGCGCCCTCCTCGAAGAAACTTATAACCGCCCTGCGGTTAATCTTGGTGTGAATGCTGGTATTTCTTTGCCGGTTATCTTGAGCACCGCTAAAAATATTGTGCGGCCTGGGGATCTGGTGCTTTTACCACTTGAATACCCTCTTTATAACCGGGAGGAAGCGGTTTCAAGCTCGCTAATACATTGGGCCAATAGCCACCCTGATACTTTTTTTCAACTCCCTTTAAAGCGCGCTATTGAGGTGTTTGCCAAAACTTCCTATACGCGAATTTTAGAGGGTTATCGTGGGCTTCCTGAAGGGTTTACGGTAAGCGGTGATTATGGCGCTCAACGTCTGGATAAACATGGCGATCAAATACTGACGGAGCGAGCGTTACGCGAAGAGCGACATTGGAACTTTTTGAACGCTTTACCCGATGAAACGTATGGTAAAGCGTTACGTGAAGGGAGTTTCGATTGGGGGCGGCTGCGTCAATTCCGTGATGAGCTACTCACACAAGGGGCATGCCCAGTGTTTATGCCGCCACCACTGCTGTTTCAGCGTAGCTATGTTGATTCTCTAACCGAGGCGCACTTTTATGAAACGTTGCCCCATAGGGCTACTTCTCAGGGGCTCTTTTGGTTAGGTAGGCCAAGGGAAGCAATGCGTGCTGCCAACGATTTTTTTGATACTAATTTCCACTTAGTCGATGAGGCGCGGCAAGACTATACGCAACAGATCATCGGCTGGCTAGGCAATCAGCCGATGATGAATTGTCAGCAGTTTTATCAAGCTTTAACGGAAACCAGCTAGCGGGCAAGGTGTCTATTTACCAGTGACTTGACTGCTTGAGTGAAATTAGCAGTGGCA
>NZ_JABUZF010000275.1:10963-11142 GCF_014897885.1 Halomonas sp. 3D7M
TTTCCTGCACACTTTAGGCGAAAACGCTGCTTCATCTTCGCGCTTACATGCTTCAAATTGTTGGATTCTCTCCATCAGTGCCTGACTACTCTGTTCTTCAACCCATAGGCCTGAGACGTTATCCAGCGTTGTTTCAGTTAAACCACCGACACCATAGCCAATGACAGGAGCACCTGCGG
>NZ_JABUZF010000275.1:11214-17507 GCF_014897885.1 Halomonas sp. 3D7M
AACGCTTGGGTGCGCTCTAGATGGTCGACTAAAACGTTGTCAGGTTGGTAACCCATAAGCGTTACATTCGGGCCTGCTAGTGATGCAAGCTTGGCATAATCCGGCCCATCGCCGATGACAATGAGCTGCCTTTCTGGGGTTTTATTGAAAGCTTCTATGACCAAGTCGATACGCTTATAGGGCACCATTCGCGAGGCGGTTAGGTAAAAACTTTCTCTGGGACGGTCATAGCAAAACTTATCCACATCTACCGGTGGATAAATCACTTCAGCTTCGCGGCGATAGCAGGTTTCAATGCGCCGCTTTATATAATTCGAAATGGCGACAAAGTGATCAACGCGCTGGGCGCTTATATAATCCCATTGGCGAAGTCGATGCAGTTGCCAGCGCATCAGCCAGCTCATAACACCTTTCTCTTTTCCTGACTGACGTAAGTATTGGTGCTGCATGTCCCAGGCGTAACGCATGGGGCTGTAGCAGTAACAGATATGAACGGCATTGGGGTCAGAAATAACCCCCTTTGCCACCGCATGGCTGCTGGATAAAATCAGGTCGAACCCTTTGAGGTCGAACTGCTCTACCGCTAACGGCATGAGTGGCAAATATTGCCTGTAGCGCTTTTTGGCAAAGGGTAATCGCTGAATAAAACTGGTGTGGATAACATGACGCTCAAGAGCGGGATTAGCGCCCTGCTCAAGAAAATTGACGGTAGTAAATATCTCAGCTTGAGGGAAACAGTTGAGCAACTCGGCCAGCGCTTTTTCGGCACCAGCCCAGGTGGTCAACCAGTCATGGACAATGGCGACTTTCATTACAGCATTGTGCTCCTATTTTTGCCCACGCTTACTCCCGTCCGTACTTATCGTTATAGCGGACGATGTCGTCCTCCCCAAGGTAGGAGCCGGTCTGAACCTCAATTAGCTTGAGAGGTATCACACCTGGATTTTCAAGGCGGTGTACGGTACCTAACGGTATGTACGTTGATTCATCTTCCGACAGCAGAAAACTACGCAACTTCGATATATCGCCATGGCCTTCCCCTTGAGTAACCTGCGCGGTGCCTTGCACAACCACCCAGTGCTCAGCGCGATGGTGATGCATTTGCAAAGAAAGTTTGCCGCCTGGATTAACGACTATTTCTTTCACCTGAAAGCTATCCGTTAATACCATAGTACGGTAATGCCCCCAGGGTCGATAAACCTGTTGATGCGACTGAAACTCTTTGCGACCCGCCGCTTTAAGGGCGTTGACTATTAGCTTGGTGTCCTGAGCCTGATGCCGGTCAGCTACTAACACTGCATCGTCGGTTTCGACAATGATCAGATCTTTAACGCCAACAGCTGCCACTAAACGTGAATCGCTATAAACTAAGCTGTTCTGGGTTTCATGAAGCATTACATCGCCATGCACGACGTTGCCGCTCTGTTTGTCCTCGATAGAACGCAGTTCATGCAGCGCGTCCCAAGCGCCTATGTCACTCCAGCCAGGAGACATAGGCACAACGGCCGCCTGTTTGGTGTGCTCCATCACCGCATAATCTATGGACTCATTTCTGCATTGGGCAAACGCTGCCTCTTCAATGCGCAAAAAGTCCATATCTTCTGTACGCGCTTGGTAGGCGGCTTGGCAAGAGGTTAAGATATCAGGCGCATACTGCTTTAATGCTTCTAAGTAGCTGCTAGCTTTAAATAGAAATATTCCACTATTCCAGAGGTACTCACCGGTTTTTAAGTAGCTTTCAGCCGCGGCTAAATCCGGCTTTTCGACAAACGCTTCAACGACAAATCCTTCACTCAGTGCTGAACCACGCTTTATGTAGCCATAACCTGTATGCGGCGAAGCTGGCGTAATACCAAACGTCACGAGCTTACCTTGCTGGCTCAGTGTATGGCCCTTTTCTACTGCATCAGAGAATGCTGTTACATCTTTGATCACGTGATCAGCTGGCATTACCAACAATTCGGCTTCTACATTTACTTCAATTGCGGCCAACGCGGCAATTGCTAAAGCAGGCGCTGTGTTCCGACCACAAGGCTCTAGTATAATTTGGCTGCCTTTAAAGCCGACCTGCTGCATTTGTTCGGCAACTAAAAAGCGGTGTTCTTCGTTACATACAATAATGGGGTCGCCTGCATTGGCGACACCTTTCAGACGAAGTGCCGCTTCTTGCAGCAAACTAACATCATCTTTATGTAGGTTCAGAAACTGCTTAGGGTAATGCTCACGAGATACTGGCCATAGGCGCGAACCTGCCCCCCCTGATAAAATTACGGGTAAAATCATAAATTCTCCTTGAGACAAGTAACTTAGTAGCTATCAGCATCCAAACTTAAAAAACTTCATTTAGTATTTTCGCACATACCGTTAAACACTAATCCGCTTCAATTTTTTAAGCAGAGCACTCATTGCTAGCCATAAGCGTACTTTTTTAAGGCTGACCATTAACAAAACCTTTAGTCAAGGTCATCGTTAATATTTTCAAGTCAAATCCTAAAGACCATCGTTCAATATAATATAGGTCGTACTCTACACGCTTCTCCATAAGCTTTACATCGTCAGTTATTCCTCGTAAACCATTGACTTGCGCCCAACCTGTCATTCCAGGTTTTACGCGGTGCCTTTGCATGTAGATATCAATATGATCTTTGTAATGATCGTTGTGGTCCATTGCATGGGGCCTGGGGCCCACCAGTGACATGCGACCTTGAAGAACATTATAAAGCTGAGGCAATTCATCCAGGCTAGTACGCCGCAGAAAACGCCCTAACGGGGTTATCCGCTCATCACGATATAATGCTTGTTTTGTTTGGCTACCATCGTGCAAAAGCATTGTTCTAAACTTGTAGATTCTGAAACGCTTACCATCCAAACCATGACGCTCTTGTTTAAAAAGCACTGGGCCACCCATACTCCACTTGACCGCGACAGCCACAACTAACATTACAGGAAGAAAGATTACAAAAAGCACTAGGCCCAGCACACGATCTTCCAAAGCTTTAATTAAACGCATGGGGCCATTGAGAGGCGTATAATTGAGCTCTAATGAGTAAAGACCTGCCACTTGCGCAATACGATGATTCAGAAACCGTATATCAGGTAGGTCGGGGAAAAAGCGAATACTGGATGGAATACCGGCAAGTAAACGCATTAAGTGGCGAACACGATTACCTTGAATCAAAGGATAACCTAGCCATATTTCGTCAAAACCACGTTGAAATATATTCTCTTTCGCGAAAACAGCTATTCTGTGAAAAAATGTTGCATCGCCCTCATCCACGTAATGCCCTACTACTACATAACCAGCATGGGGCATTTCTACGATTTTTCTTTCTAATAGCACGATATTATCTTTTTTACCGATTAGCAGCACGCGCTTTAAATTGTGCCCTTTTGCACGTAGGTGTCTTAAATACCCATACAACAAGGTACGCATTACACTGCCCACTGCCAAAACTGATAGTGCGGAAACGCCCATCCATAACCGGGAAAAACTCTGTGTGCCCTGAATAGCGACAAGCAATAGGCTGAGCAGGCCTATAGTAGCAATCCATGTGGCGAGATAAATGCCGAGCATGGTGTAAAGACTGCGGCCCCGCCATGGTTGGTAGAGCCCAATTAGCTCACCTACTGCTGGCAGTAATAGACTGCCAATAAGTATTAAAAAAAGATAATCATTGCCATCGGAATCGATATCCGACATTAACCAAAGGGCAACCAATGCCACTAACGTGGCGATACCCGCGTCAAAGCAGCGCATAGCGCGCCGCAACCATTCACTACCCTGGCTTGTTTTAATAACGGCCATAGTTGCTGACTACCGCGCTACCTGCGATGACGTGGACAACGAGGCCAGTAACGACATAATGCGGTCGAGGTCGTCGCTCTCTAAACTACCCACTGAAGAGTTGAGTGCTAGCATATCCAGTGCATAGCTACCGACGGTATCTACATACTGAATACGCTGGTCATAGAGGCTTGCTCTTGCGTCAAGCACATCCACTAGATCTCTCAGCCCCAGTTGCTCGCCCTTCTCGGCAGCTTCTAAAAACAACTGACTTGAGGAAATGGCTTGATTTAGCGCCTCAAGACGGCGTTCACCTCCATTTAGTGCTCTGATACGCTGACGTACCTCCTGGATGGCGAGGTTGCGTTCGTTATCGACGGCTGCTAACCCTGCTTCTATACGCTTTTCACCTTGACGGACGCTAGCATTGGTATAGCCGCCCCGATATATGGGCACGCTAACCTCAACTGTTGCCCGGTAGTCTTCACTCTCCCGTACAGAGTCGTCGCTAACACGATCTGAATAACTAAGATTTAAGTTTAGCTCAGGGTAGTAACCAGAACGTCTGACGCCTGCATCCGCTTGCGTGATTTGCTGCTCTTGTTTAGCCAACAGGACGTTTAGGTTTTGATCGGTGCGTGAAATCCATTCGTCAGCATCACCAATATCACCGTTAAGGGTAACATTGGTCAGCTCACCAGGAGCCGAGCTTTGAAACCTTGGCATTACACCAGTTAGGCGTTCCAGTTCGCTAAGCGCGTTGTCCAACTCATTTTCAGCCTCAACGGCATCAGATACTGCTTGATCGTATCTCGATTGAGCTTCGAGTAGGTCAACACGATTACCAATGCCTAAATCAAACGCCCGACTTGCTTGGCGTACCTGCAGTTCAAGGGAGTCTTGCTGAGACTCTAACAAACCTAATCGCTGCGACGCTAAATAAGCTTTTATATAGGCCTCACTAACTTGTAATGCTAGCTCTTGTTCAACCACAGCCAATTGAAGTTCAGCAGAGCTTACTTGGGCGTTGGCAACATCCATCTTTCGCCAGCGCTCCAAGCTAAAAAGCGGTTGCTGTAGCTGAATTTGATAGTAGGTTTCATCAATTTCAGCAGGGCGTGCTGTATTTCCGAACTGGTCTATTTCATCAACCGTTTGAGTATTTGTTGAATCCTGCCACAAGTACCCGCCCGATGCGCTAACCTGCGGCAATAGCTGCGAACGCGCCATGGGGACTTCTTCACGGGTGGCATCAAGCTCATACCGCTGGCGCGAGAGATCCGCGTCATGGCGTAAAGCCCTGGAAAACAGATCAGGCAACGAGGGCAACGTTTGAGACGTCGACTCACTATTAGCAAGCGCCTCTAATTCAGTAAGGGCTTGCTGACCAGCAGGCACATCATTCTGTGCCAGTGCCGACTGACTTATCAGTGTGACAGCAATTGCGAGCGCACTGAGGGCAAAACGTGGCGTCCGTGTCATTAATCCTCCCGGATAGCGCGAGCTAACATGTCGGTAACAGGCTTGGCAATGTAACTGGCAAAAGTGCGCTCACCGGTTCGAATCATGACTTCCGCTGGCATACCTGAAAGCAGGTGCATTTGCTCTGTCATGTCTTTTTTGCCTTCGTCGCTTACCCGAATGCGCGTTTTGTAATAACGCTGACCGGTGGCCTCGTCTTCAAAGCTGTCCGCGCTGATATGAATGATTTCGCCATCAATAATATTGGTTAACCGTTGATTGAAAGCGGAGAAACGAATTTCAGCAAGCTGCCCTATAAAAAGACTATCTATATCCCTTGTGGGCACACGAGCTTCTACCACGAAACCGTCGTTCGAAGGCACGACTTCCATAATGGGGTCACCAGGGCGAACAACTGCGCCTACTGTATGCACTTGGCGACCAACAACAGTACCTGATACGGGAGCCGCAATAACGGTTCGGTTCACCTGGTCGGTCAGCGAGGTTATACGCTCTTCTGCCTCTGCGATTTGTGCTTGGGCATCGCGCAACTGCTCACCTACTTCAGCTTGAAACTCTTGCAGCGTTGTCTCTTTTTGCATGCGGTTTTCGCTAATTTGCGACCGGAGCTGGGCAATGTTCGATTGAAACTCGGCATTATCACCCTGGTATTGCAGTATTTGCCGTTCAAGCTCACGCAGGCGCTGATTGTCGCCTAGCCCTTCACGATATAGCGAGCGGAAGTCTTCCGCTTCAGAGCGCAGCGAATTAATACGCTGGTTATTGACACTGATCCGTGATTCTAGACCATCGATCTGCTCTTGCATCTGGATAATCTGCTGATCCATGGCATCCAGAGTGCCTTGTAACGATTGACGGCGGGCATGGAACAGACTTTGCTGAACAGCCGTTACCTGTTTAGCTCGGTCATCGTTGACCGACTGAAGTTCTTCAGGCATTTCGAGCGTTTCGGCGCCCTGCTGCTCGGCCAGCAAGCGCACCTCCATGGCACGGTTTATATAGTATTGTGACTGGGCAATTTCTAACT
>NZ_JABUZF010000275.1:17562-23002 GCF_014897885.1 Halomonas sp. 3D7M
GTGGCTGCCCCGCCTCTACCTTGTCTCCATCTTGCACCAATAATTCTCGTACAATACCGCCTTCAAGGTGTTGAACGGTGCGCTTAAACGATTCCATGGAAACATTACCAGGGGCGACCACGGCGACTGCCAGCGATGCTGTCACAGACCACAATACGAAGCCGCCAAGCGCTATGCTTAAAATTGCGTAACCGAGTTTTCGATAACCTTTATCACTCGTTGGCAATGCCTCTTGGGCCTCGCCATCTAGAGTAACCGGACCTTGGGGCGTTACATCAATTTCCCTATTGGCTGGAACCTTGCCTTTCTGCTGGCTCATGTCGTCTCCTCGCTGCCATTTCCACGACCGCCTGCAATAGCAGAAAGGCGAGTGGCGTTTTGTTGGCTAACCTGGGGGCGCGATTTTTTAGCAAACTGGGCAAGCACTTGGTCTCTAGGTCCAAACATGCTTACTTGGCCTTCCTTCATTACCAATAGTTTATCCATGTTTTTCAACACGCTGGTTCGATGACTTATCACAAACAGCGTTGTGCCTTCTGCTTTTAATTGAGCGATTGATTGGCCTAACGCTCGTTCACCAGCATCGTCTAAGTTGGCATTAGGTTCGTCTAGCACCACGAGTACGGGATTACCATACAAGGCACGGGCCAACCCGAGACGCTGGCGCTGACCTCCGGATAGCGCTCCACTGTTAGAGCCAATAACGGTGTCGTAGCCATTAGAAAGCTCTAACACCATTTCATGAACACCCGCTTTTTGGGCCGCAGCAACCACTTTTTCAGCATTAATCTCCCCAAAACGGGCAATATTTTCACTGATGGTGCCATCAAAGAGTTCGATATCTTGTGGCAAATAACCAATGTGGGGGCCCAGTTCGTCACGGTTGTATTGGCTAATCGCACCACCATCAAGTCGTACGTCTCCAATCTGCGTTGGCCATATCCCCAACAGTACGCGGGCAAGCGTTGATTTACCTGCCGCACTTGGGCCAATAATGCCAACATGCTCGCCTTTAGCGACGCTAAAGTTAATACCCCGGATGGTAGCCATACGTGCACCGGGAGGAGCAGCCGCTACGTTCTCCACATCGATAATGCCTTTCGGCGCTGGCAGAGACATATGACGCTGCTCGTCAGGTATCTGCGTCAGTAGCTCGTTTAATCGGCTGTACGAGCCACGCGCGGCTACAAAGCCTTTCCAGCCACCGATCATTTGATCAATAGGTGCCAGCGCACGTCCCATTAGAATAGACCCGGCAATCATCATGCCGGGAGTCATCTCCCCTTGGAGCACTAAAAGCGCACCTAGACCAAGAATTAATGACTGAAAGAGCAAACGCATTACTTTAGACGTATTGGTCAAAGCGCCTGCACGGTCACTCGCTTGTGACTGTTTAGCAAGGAATTCATGGTGGCGCTTTGACCAGCGTCCCATAATGCCGGGCAGCATGCCCATAGCATGCAGTACTTCAGCATTTCTCAGGTTAGAGTTGGCTAGGTTTTGTGCTTGAATTTGCTCGCTATTGGCTTCGGCAAGTAAGGTCTTAGTAGATTTTTCATTAGCAACCGCAAGCGCAAATAGAATAATGCCCGCACAGGTAGCAAACACCCCTAACCAAGGGTGAAAAATAAACAGAATACCTAAATAAACGGGCACCCAAGGGGCGTCAAAAAAGGCAAACAATCCATTCCCAGTTAGAAACTGTCGTAAGCTGGTCAAGTCATTTAGCGGCTGAGCACTTTGAGCCCCTGGTGCAACTAAACTACGGCGAAACATGGCACCATAGAGGCGCTGATTAATCGTAGTATCTAATCGGTTCCCTATCCTAACCAGCATTCTTGACCGAACTAGCTCAAGCCCACCCATCACCATAAAAAGAAAGACGACGACAAGCGTCAGCATGATGAGCGTATCGAGACTTTGCGTGGTAAGCACGCGGTCATACACCTGGAGCATGTACATGGGGGGAACTAGCATGAGCAAATTGACGAACATGCTAAAAAAGCCCACCGATACAAACGAACCCTTACAGGCGCTTAATGCACGCTGCAGATCCGTTGCTTCCTGTTGCTTTGCCATGGAAGGGTCACCGTTGAATCAAAGAAGTCACGCGAGGATTATCGCGGCATCATAACAGAAACGCCCCTGCCTAGGGTAGGGGCGCTGGAAGCACTGGGTGTTGAGTGAGATAAATAACGTGCTTACCCAATAGAATTAGGTTTCTTCACTAGCCAAACAGCATCACGCTCTCTGCTGACTCTGTGAAACCAACCATAACAGCACCACGCTCAGCTCCATTATCTAGCTTATCAAGCCAATATGCTTGACCTGCCGCATCTGAAGCCCTTTCGAGTACATTTTCATACATTAGTTCAATATAGGCATCGTTTTCTATACTACCGTATTGCCTTGCAAACTCCTCTGATCCCACAAAGCTATCAGCAATATCATTCAGATTGGCCGACTCACTCACGTCAAGCCAATAGCCTAACCCTTTGCCATCCGCTGTGCGGTCAAAAGCGGCATCGTAAAGGCGTAGCAGCGGATCGACAGGGGCATCAAAGACAGCATCGCTGCGCTCACCAAGGTTTTGGATTCGTAGATCTTCGCTAGCAGGAGTTTCTTGTTCACTAAACGGCGTTTCGCTGAACATGCTGGCCATGTATTCAGCGAAGGCATCCTGCTCTGTGCCTTTTTCGGCGAAGTCAAAGAGGCCGTCATCCTCGAAGGCACTCATAAGATCTACCCGGTCTTGGTAGCTGTCTTCACCTAGTGGATAGCCGTCGCCGCCATCGGCCAAAAAGCCTAGCGTGACGACTTTGACAGCCTCTTCAGCACTACCTACCAGGCGGCCACTGGCGGCGAGTACATCGTTGGTACTGCCATCGTCATTAACAATGACCGCATTTTGGATGCGCTCGCCAGCGGGCTGGCTAAGATCATAGCTGTACTGAATACCGCCCACCTGGGCAAACTGACCTGCGGTGACCCCCGGTGCCGATGCAGCAACCGCATGCTCCAGAACCTCCAGCAGTTTGCTGCGTGTGATAGTGATTATGGCTAGGTCGTTGTTGAACCGAAGTGATGACGCTGCATCCAGCTGAGATACGCCGCCCTCTGGTTTACCAATGGCGGAATTGGCACCTGGGGCTTGGTAGCTTGGCTCACTGTCGCTTCCTTCTACGACGACATTACAAATCGGTTCACGGATCCCACCGCCGTTTTTGAACGATACTACGACATCTTCGTCAAGCTGCTTGGCATACCAGAGGTTGGCATCCGCGGTTAGGTTACCCAAATTGGTTTCTTCGGTGCGCACCGCTGCCCGCTCACCGACCAGGTATACATCGGTCAAACCAAGGATATTGCCGTCTTGCTCAGCAACAAACTCACCCACCGAGCCGACTAAATCATTAGCAATATTACCTTTAGTGCCTTCGGCGAAGGCGCTTACCAGGTCTCCCCACAGCGCTTCTACCTGCTCATCGGTAGAGGCGTAAATACCAGAAGAGTTTTCATCGATGGCGTCAGCAATCACACGTCCCTGTTCGTCAAACTCTACCACCAGTTCGGCAACATAGCGCCAGCCCCCGTCGGTATTAACGACGACTACATCGTTACCTGCAGCATCTTGAGTAACGATGGGGTAAGTGTCATAGGGCTCGCCTGCCCCTGGGAATAAGCCACGATCCTGGTCTTCTTGATCTGCCAGAAGACTATTAGAACCACCGGCAATGACGATATCGACGCCGTCCAGCAGTGTCGCCAACTCTTCTTCAAACTGAATTTGCTGAAGGTGCGAGCTGAGGATGATTTTATTGATGCCCTGCGCCTCAAGGTCATCAATGACGGGCTGAATAAGCTCGGCCAGGGCTTGCATGTCATTGCTGCCACCGGTCAGCACATTGACATCGCCAGGTGAAGAGATGCTCTCCAGAATTTGGGTAGTCACGCCAATAATGCCGATTTTCTCTCCGCCACGCTCAGCAATGACCGCCGGAGCTAGCTTAGGCTTATTAGCGCCTGCCAACAGTTCCTCCAAGGTGGCTTGGAAGGCGTCTTGGCTTAATATTTCTTCGGTCGCTAAGCCGCTTAGAGCGGAATCGCCTGAGAAATCCAGGTTGGCGGACAAATAAGGAAACTGCGAACCTAGCCACTCAACGTCTGCCGTAGTACCGCCGTTCACGACCGACGCAATCATTGCTTCGATCAGCCCGGTACCCAAATCAAACTCATGGTTACCCAATGTCACGGCCGCCGCGTCGACCAGATCCATCAATAGAGTCTCAACGCGCCCAGAAGCGGCCGTAATACCGCTCATGGAGCCAGCTTCCAACCCATAAATCTCTTCAACTGCTGCTTGGAAGGCTGCCTGCAGGCTTGAATCAGCGGCAGCGTTCAAGTATGGCCCAGGCAACACTAAATCTCCCGAGCTAACAAACAACGAGTTAGCGTATTGGTCTTCTAAGTGATCCACGATAGAGATGAAATTGGGTGCATTAAGCAGGTCTCCCCCTCCCCCCTCCATATCGGCTGCGTGCAGGAGTTGAAGTTGGAAGTTACTCATGGCGTTTCCCTTTTTTAATCGATGGAGAAAATAGGCAACCATGAGATTACGCAGCTAGCCATTGCAAATACATGACGCTTTAAAGAAAAAGTTTTTTCACGTTGCTATAAGTCGCTTAGCCCCTAAGTATCATAAAAATAAAACATTTAAGTAATTTAATTGCTATGACTCAGTAATAAATTCACCCCTTCTATTCATTCTGTAAGGGCTGGTTAAATGACCAATTTTGAGCTTGTTTCTACGTTATATCACGATATTTTGTTGCGTGAGCCGGATGAGGCTGGCGCTAATTATTGGACTGCCGCCCTGGATAGCGGGACTGCCGATGTTGCAACCACTATTAACTCAATGGTGGCCAGCAATGAATTTCAGCTGCAAATCCAGACTATTATTACGCTCTATAGTGTTCACCTATTACGTACGGCCGATCCTTCAGGCCTCAAGTACTGGGTCAATGAGTACCGCAACGGCTTAGCATTAGAAGAGATTTCCAATAGTTTTCAAGCGTCTAATGAGTTCGAAGCCACCGTTTCTAACTTGAACGATACCACTTGGCTAACTCAACTCTACAACAGTGTTTTGAACCGTGAGCCTGACCCTGAAGGCTTAGTGTACTGGTCAGCGCTGCTGGCGGATGGGCTGCCTCGTGAGGAGCTTGTCACAGCATTTATGAACAGCAGCGAAAGCATTGAACAGCAATCAGCACGTGTATTAGCTCCTTTACTCGGCGATGGCTCCAGCGTAGATGATGTTGAGTCGCTACTGAGTCGTTATATTACGCAGCTCGAGAGCGAGCCAGAAGCCCCCGAAGTACCAACAGAGCCTGAAGAGCCAACAGAACCTGAAGAACCAGCAGAACCTGAAGAGCCAGCA
>NZ_JABUZF010000277.1:0-8631 GCF_014897885.1 Halomonas sp. 3D7M
ACGTCGTAGGATGAACGCTTACTCTCGCGCTGCTGCCGCTCATGGCTTTCCATCCGACTACTTTCTAACTGTTGAGTGAGCTGGTGTTGGCCTAACCATATAAAGAGTGCCACAAGCGCTAGCAGTAATAGGCTGCTCAGCGCGATAACACGCCAAGTCAAACTAAGCCGGTAGCGCGCTTTAGGGGACGAACGTGTGGTCATCTCTGCGTATCCCGATCAAAAGCGCAGTGAAAGCTGGAAGAGCAACATATTCCAATGTCGGCTTGTTTCAGATGCATCCGCGTCTTTATGTAAGGGTAGCCAACCAGTACCGTCCACATGATGATATTCACCTGCCAACATTAGGTTGGGTCTGGGTGTCCACTGAACGCCAAAGGTAATGTCATCTGCAAATTGAGAATGGGCAGGGCCCAAACCACTTTGTGCGTAGCGAGTACCTGAACGGTCATTTCGATCATTTACCAAACGATCAAAGCGAATTAACCACTGCCAATCATGGTCCATACGACGCGTATATTGCACATACCAGCTTTCACCGGTTTTTTTCTGGTCAATGGCAGGATTAAAGCCATCTAGTTCAATTGTTCTCAGCGCATACTCAGAGGTTAAGCTCCACAGCTCGTCATTGTATTGCAATGAAAATACCCAAGGCTGAAACTGGAAGCTGCCATTAGTTAGTGGGGGTTGAGCGTCTTCATAGTCAGCGTTAGCACTAGCGGTGCTGAGTGCCATTAGAAAGTGTCCCCCGTTGTCTTCATAGCGAATTTGGCCAATCGCAGAAGAGCCCGCGCGTAACGATCCTGGAAAACGCTTCAGCCCAAGCGCTTGATCGACATCGTCCTCTATGCGGGTTTTACCAACGCCTGCTTGAAAGCGAAAAACGCCGGACTGGGTTCGCTCTTCATGATAAATACTGGCGCCATCGCCAGCCATTCCCAACGATCGAGTGCGATCAAAATAGATTGATTGTGGCAATAAGATGCTGGGGCGCGTGAAAGCGACGTCACGCGTTTGGTTATAAATGCCGAAGGGGTTTTTAAATCTACCTACCTGAAGGCCTAGAGTACGCTGCTGGTTGGAGACCATCTGATAATCCACCACGCCATAATCTAGCGTTGGGATGGCATCGCTAGTTTCACCACCGGCGCGACGGCTAAGCACCTGAGCGGCCACCAGCACATTGCGGTGAGGGCGGAGAGAGGCGTTAACACCTATTTCGGTATACTCCAGACTTCCTGCATTCTCACTGCTGCTACCGAAGAAATCATTATCGTCGGTGATGATAAGCGCCTGGCTCAGGAAACCATGTACTTGCAGAGTGTCGAGCACGTTTTCGTTTGCCCAGGCGGACGAGCAAATAGGCAGTGCTAGCAAACTTGTGAGTATGGCTACAGTGGGCCTGCGGATAACGGAAAAATGCTCATTCCATTGAAATAACTTGGACATTTTCATCCAGATACTCCCTTTCAAGATATCCCAGCGCGCCAGGAGTATTTGCAATCTTCTCGCGCATTTCGAGCTGATCAGCAACGCGATTAGGCGCTTGCCCCATGCCAGAAAACACCATGCGATCCCATGCCAGTTGTAGCTGATGTGGATAAACGGCGAGCTGCTCTTTGGTGAAACGCGCATGTACAGGATCTCGGTTTGGCAGCACAAACACCTGTACGGCATCGCCGTCAGGCCATGTACGTTGCCGCATGGCAAATATCGCCCGCGTTGTGTCACGGTTTAGCCATTGCGTGGCTACCGCTGGGTGCGCTACTAGAAGTATGGCTGCGTCTTGATCAACGGATTGTGCATGGGTTTGTCCGGCCAAAAGAAAAGCCAGCACCAACCCAGTAAGGCCCCGTTTGATTTGTTGGCAAGCGATACGTATCAAGTAAAGAGACGGCATAGCGCGAGTCTTTTCCATCGCCTGCTGAACGCCAAGTCCATGCAGCATACCATTCGTACTAGCACGCTATATGTGTGTGAAATGATGACGCTTACTCCTCTTCAGTCTCTAGAGGCAAATTTTTGTTTTATAAATATTTTGTGTGATGACAGATAAACTTTTGAACCTCGGTTCGGCAACGCTAAGTCGAAACGGCACAGTTTTAAACCCTACATCAATTTTGTTGATCTTACCTACATAACAATCAACGAAATGCTCTGCGACGAAAGTATGTATCGTCTGGAAATGTCGCATCGCATGGTTGATTGACAATGACACACGAGGGCAGTGCTTGAAGCGCTAAATACATGCGTTCAATGAACCTACTTCTCGATAGTTAAGCTGTTGCTAATTGCTATCAGGCTTGAGAGGGGGGAGCTTGGATCCACCTCGATCAACTAAAACGCCCGACCAAAGCCGAGCGTAAAAGCGGCGAGCCAACGCTGGGTTAGTCCGCGAGTTCAAGAAGCCGGTCAGCGTAATCGGTAAATAAACCGTTGACGCCCCAGTCCTGTAAACGCTTCATCTCATCAGTTTCATTGATGGTGTAAACGTGAACGGGAAGGCCGTTCTCTTGAGCTTGGCGAATAAAATCAGCATCAATAACGTCTTCGCCGTTATACGTCACATTCGTGCCGATACCTGCCGCGTACGCTGCGATTGCCTGAAAGTCTTCGTCAGTGATGTCTGCTGGCGCTGGAGTAACACCTGTCCACTCCACTAAACGATCATTATCTTCCTCACTGGGCGAGTACCACACCAACTGGATGAGGGGGATATGTTCATTAAGCTCATGTACTTTGAGTAGGCTACCCTGCTCAAACGATTGCACCAGCACCCGACCATTTTCAATCATTTCGTGTTCTTCAAGTGCCTCAACCAAGGCTTCTTCTAAACCAGGGTTCAACAGAGGGGACTTGGTTTCAATGTAGTAACGAGCATCGTGACCAAAGCGCTCAAATAGCTCTTCCAGTGTGAGTATTTGCGCTCCTTCAAAGGCCGTATCTGCCTTATCGACATTGGCGTCGTTGAACCAGGTACCGGTATCAAGCGCCTTTAGCTCTTCTAGCGTGTAATCATGAATATGGCCTTCGCCGTCACTGGTGCGATCGATGGCATCATCATGGAATACTACTAACTCACCATCGGAGGTGAGCTGAACGTCCAGTTCCAGGTAATCAGCTCCCCACTCGTGGGCCAGTTCATAGGCTGCCATGGTGCTTTCCGGTGCATGTCCGCTGGCACCGCGATGAGCGATTACCTGAAACGACTCCAGATCCTTTAGCTGCTGCTCTAGTGGCGTTGCCTCTGCGAGTGCAGTGGACGTAGCAGCACCAGCAAAAAGACCCAGTGACACGGCAGTAATCAGCGGATGACGTTGCATAGAAATTCCTTAGTTGAACAGTTGTTCAATTATCCTACAGGTCTCCTCACGCAAATGCCAAACGGGGTACATCTTCCAAGGGGGCCTTGGCAGCCGATTAGCGCAGCTATTCGGCTTACCAAAGGAAATACACATGAGGTAAGCATTAAAAGCTACATAGTTTAGACAGAGGCATTATGGTGGAGGTTATCCACTAGCACCTGCGCTTCTCTATGCGAGGTTAAACGCACAAACTGGATATGGGCATAGCGTGGATCAATCATATCGGCGAAGTAACGTTTGCGGTTTTGATGCCATGTTTTAAGCGACCAGAGCAATACTGAATTACGGCTTAAAAATGTTTGGCGAAAGCTTTCGCGGTTTCCTGTACCGGGCCAGATCTCTTCTCTGCTAATAATACGCTTTATGGCTCGTGAGCAGGCTTGGCTGAAGACACGCCAGAAGGGGAAGTCGATCCACACCACCATATCGACATCGCGCCACTTAATTGGCCGCGTGCGATCAAAGTTGCCATCCAATACCCACCCATTGGTGGAGGCCGACAGTGCCTCCTCCAGCTTGGTGAAAAAGACATCGTCGGGCGTGCCCTCCCAGTTAGCGCACCAAAACAGCTGGTCAAGCTGAATGTAAGACGTATCCAGCGCTACTGAGAGCTGTTTAGCCAGTGTGCTTTTGCCACTACCACTAGTGCCGACCACATTGATTTTCATGGGGGTATCTCCTGGGCGGCGCAGTAGTTTAAAGAGTGTTCTAAACACGGGCAAGTGCACTTAAGAAAAGAAACTAAAAGGCTCACAGTGAGTTACCAACGCCTGGGAACTGCTAAGCTTCTTTTCAGGATACCGTTAATGATCAAACAGCCTGAACGAGTAGCCGCCATCAGCGCCAAGGATTAGAAATTTGGTTTGGAGAGCCAGAAGAGTGACTTTGCGATGTGCGAGCAGGGAAAGGGGACTGCTTATCTTCTCACTGATAGCCCAGCGATCGGCGGCTATCTGAACTAAGTAGATAAACAAGGAGATAGACGATAAGAGGTAGCCACAATGATTGCTTATACAATGGTAGGAACGCATAACCTGGAGCGTGCACTTCGCTTTTATGCGCCGCTGTTTAACAGTATGGGTCTGGATGTGTGCTGGCAAGACGATGCCTGCGTTTCTTTCGGCGACCCTGATGATGTCAATGTGCCAAGGTTCTTTGTTGGTTTTCCCTTTAATGGTTATCCCGCTAGCGTTGGCAACGGCACCATGACCGCGTTTCAATTTGCTGATCCTAAAGAAGTCGATACGCTCTATCAATTAGCGATGCAGAACGGGGGCAGCGATGAAGGTCCGCCAGGTTACCGCCCTCAGTATGGTGAAGGTTTTTTCGCCGCCTACGTACGAGATCCAGACGGCAACAAGCTGGCGTTTGTCGTCTATCCTCATCGATAGATGCTAAGCCAACTCAGAATCAACAAACAGCTCCTCTGTAAAGGTTGAATTACACAAATCAAGAGGAGCAATGATGACGACGCCGTTGGCGCAAACTCCCAGTATGACTAACCAGGAGTATCTGCTGCTGGATGGAAGGCGCTCAATTGATGAGATTGTTGGAGGAAATTGTTTGAGGAAATTGCTCCGTCGTTGGGCTAGAGCAATCGTTACTGGGTGTCTCTAACCCACCCAACCCAACAGTCGCCACCAAAGGTAGTCTAATGGCATCAATAGTAAGATCGTTATTAGCGCTAATGGGATGATGATTTTCAACAATTGGCTCAGAGGCTCTTTAGATAGCTGCATGGCCATAATCAAGGGCGCCACCTGATAAGGAAAAATGACGGTGGAAAAGCCTACTACCTGAGTCATTAACACCGTGGAAAGTGACAGCTCTGAAGCCGCGGCGAATTCGGTGGCCATGGGAGTTAGTATGGTAGCTACATTGGGTGTGGTGGCGACTACTCCAGTCAAGGTGGCCATCAATGAAAGCGACATAAAGTCCCAGAAGGGGCTACTGTTGCTCGTCTCCAGCAGTTGACTAAACTCTCTTCCCATAACACTGCCAATGCCTGAGACATTTACCAGTGTTCCCACCCCCAATGCTGCGGCCACAAATACTACGGTGCCAAAATCTGTCGCTCCATTGAATGATTTCGGGGCCATGACACCGACCTTTGGCATCATTAGCACTACCGCTGCCATCAGCCCCACCCACGCAGGGTTGATGCCGTGTAGCGTATCGGTAACCCAAAACATCAACGTAATGCCCAGTATGACAGCCACTTTTTTTTGCTGTGTCGCATCGCCGGAAAATTTGGTTTCAGCGACGGCTTGCTTGAACTGTGGGTCAATGCGGGCTGGGAATACCACTATTACCAGCGCCACGATCAATAGTGCTTTTAGCATTCCCAAAATAGGAAAGTGCAGTAGTAGATACTCCGCATAGCCAAAATGAATGCCATATAGACTTTCACTTGCACCTGCCAAAATCATATTAGGGAGGTTGGATGGAAGCACCGCAAAACTTGGCATGTTACAAGCGGCAGCAAGAGCAGTGGCTACGCCCAGTCGGCCAGCGCTGCCCGGCTCAAAGCCCACTCGTTCAGCCAATGCTAAACCAATAGGAATCAATACCACCGCTCGACCCGCTGAAGAGGGCATCACAAAGCCTAGTGCTACGGCGGTTAACACTAATCCCCCAATCAGCCGTGGATAGCTTGCCGTTAGCAGTGGTGCCAATACGGCCGCTAGTCGATCGCCAAGTTTGCTTGATGTAATGGCAGAACCAATTACAAACCCGGAAATAACCATCCACACGGCTGTTGAGCCAAACCCCGCGAATAGCTGCTCCGGCGCTAGCAGACCCAATATGCTAACCAGCGCAAAGAAGATCAGGCCAGTCAGAAATGGGGGGAGTACCCCGGTACTCCACAGCACCAGCGTGAGCAGTACCATGCCAGCGCTGTAAGAAAATGCCGCTGGGTTGCCCGCTAAGGGAAAAAATGCCAATAACAAAGCGACCAATAAGGCCGCGGTTGCTATTGCATGGGAAAAGCGAAGTGAACGAAGCATGAGGAGGTCCTGGTGGCGATAAGCTCAATTGCGCGGTGCGCGCAGCTGGACCTACAATAGCGCCTGCATGCTGACGTGTTGAGGGCAAGATATGACAATAAATAGCGATAAAGCGACAATGTCGCCACCCAGTGATATAGCGTTCGTCCTCGATCCTAGTCGCCCTGTATTGACTCGCGCTCGCAGTATGCAGGCTGAAACTGGGGTATTGCCGCACGCTCACCCTCGCGGGCAATTGCTATGGGCTAAACACGGCGTGCTGCGTGTTACCAGTGAACAAGCGGTGTGGGTTGTACCCTCTACTCACGGCGTGTGGATACCCAGTAACTGTCTCCACCAAGTGAGTTGTGAAACGCTGGTGGAAACCCGCAACCTCTACATTGATCCTACTTGTAGGGCACGTGATCAGGACACCCAGGTGGTGATGGTGGCGATGAGCACGTTGATGCGCGAGATTGTGCTAAGGCTAAACGATTCCCTAAAGTGTCGCGACGACGATGCCAGCACGACGCGCCTAGGCCTAGTCGCGATTGATGAGCTAAATAGTCTACCCGCTGAGAATTTGTCGCTACCTTCTGGGACTGACCCGCGGTTGCGACGTATCATTAGCCACATGGTCAACCACCCGGATAATCGCCACACATTAGCTGAGCTGGCGGGCCTTGCCGGGGCGAGCGTACGAACGCTAGAAAGGCTATTTAAGTCCGACACCGGGCTGACCTTTCGCCAATGGCGTACCCGCTTCAAGTTGATGAACGCGCTTGAAGCCCTGGATAGAGGCGAAAGCTCAACCGCCGTGGCCTATACGGTAGGCTATAAAAGCGTCAGCAGTTTTGTGGCTGCCTTCAAAACGGAGTTTGGCTATACACCTCAAGTCCGCGCCCGCTGCCAATAATGCGGCGATTAGGCGTTAGTTAACTCATGCATTAACCCCTTTCATGCCTTCCGGCGTGTAGCGCTCACCGATCACTGGAATGCGTGCGGTGGCTGCTTCCAACTGACGTTGCTCATCAGCGGTAAGAGTAATCGACGTTGCTGCTGCATTCTCTTCAAGGTAGCGCAGCCGCTTAGTCCCTGGAATTGGCACGATGTTGGGGCCTTTAGACAGTAGCCAGGCGAGCGATAGCTGTGCAGGTGTGCAGCCTTTGTTGGCGGCCACTTCACCAATCACGTCGGCGATTCGGCGGTTGGTGCTCATGGCCTGATCTGAAAAGCGCGGCAAGTTAGGGCGAAAATCGCCTTCCTCGAAATCCGCAGTATCCTGAAATCTACCCGTCAAGAATCCCCGGCCTAGTGGCGAGTAGGGCACAAAGCCGATGCCTAGCTCGTTACAGGTGGGGAGCACCGCCTGCTCTACGTCGCGTGTCCAAAGCGAATACTCGGTTTGGACGGCAGTAATCGGGTGCACTGCATGGGCGCGGCGCAAGGTGTCAGCGCTGACCTCGCACAGGCCGATATGGGCAATTTTTCCCTCTTTGACTAGCTGGGTGAGGCCTTCCATGGTCTCTTCAATAGGCGCATCCGGGGTAACGCGATGGACGTAGTAGAGATCGATTTGCTCGACCCCTAACCGCCGCAGCGATGCCTCGCAGGCCTTGCGCGCATACTCGGCGCTGTTGTCCAGGCGTCGTTGATACTCACCGGGGTTGCGCACAATGCCAAACTTAGTTGCGATACGCACTTGCGGCTTATGCTTAGCGAGGAAGCGGCCAATCAGCTCTTCGTTATGGTGTGGTCCGTACATATCTGCCGTATCAAAAAAATCGATGCCCAGTTCCACTGCCTGCGCCAATACGCGTAGTGATTCACTGTCATCCCGTGGGCCGTAGAATTCACTCATGCCCATGCAGCCCAGGCCAATAGCGGAAATAGAAAGGTCGGTGCCAAGTGTACGTTGTTGCATGCTGTCTCTCCGTAAACCGTTCTTGAGTAGCGGAGTGACAGCGTGGCACTATCCCATAATGAAAAAAATGAACGAGTTCGATAAGCCATTTTCCGGTTTTGAAAAACAGATGCCCCGTGGGTGGGTGTGGGATGACACTCGCGCTTTTTTGGCTGTGGCTCGTCACGGGACGCTGAGTGGTGCCGCAGCGGAACTCCATTTGGGCATTGCGACGCTCTCTCGGCGTATCGAACGGCTGGAAAAAGCGCTTAAACTACCGCTATTTGTGCGCCAACAGTCGGGCTACCAACTGACCGAGGAAGGAGCAGGGCTGGTCGAGAAAGCTGAAGCGCTGGAAGCGGCTGCGGTGGCGTTTA
>NZ_JABUZF010000277.1:8662-10778 GCF_014897885.1 Halomonas sp. 3D7M
TGTGTCCCGCCACTCACAACTGAATGGTAGAGTGCGTTTGGCTACCGCAGAGAATTTGGCAACGGCATTGATTCTACCTGCGCTTGCACAATTTCGTCGTCAGTATCCTGGCATTACGCTTGAGCTAGTGACGGATATCTCTACTGTCAATCTACACCGTCGTGATGCCGATCTAGCCCTCAGAATGGTCAAACCCGAACGCGGTAATGTCACCCTTCGCCGCTTGGGTTCCTTAGGCTATGGGCTTTACGCTAGCTCAGCCTATGCGGCGCAGCGTAAGACGACTCTTGATGCTGGCGGCTACGACATGGATGCCTTTATCACCTGGGGGGAGACGCAAGCCCACCTGCCTGCAGCACAGTGGATCGAGCGCGTTCTACACGGGCGAGAACCCGCGTTAACCACTACTTCTGTGGCAACTCAAGTCGCCGCAGCTAAAGCAGGGCTAGGTATTGCAGTATTACCGCACTTTTTGGCTCAGGAAGCTGGATTAGTCTGTATTGCTGCTGATCTTGGCGTGGACCAGCCTATTTACCTCGTTATCCAAACAGACCTGACACAGTCACGCCGAACCCGTGCCGTGGCGGACTTTCTTATTGATCTGGTCGCCAGTAACCACGCTCGCTTGAGTGGGTGATATAGTGACTAAACTCTCACTTTGTATCCAAAGACTACCCATGACTCCCACCGATATTGGCCGTGCATACAACCAGATCACTCATCTCTGGCAGAGCGAAAAATTTAATCTCGCGAACGGTATAGACGCGCACAAAAGAGCGCTAGCGTTTGTGAAGAATCGAGGCAGGGCGCTGGATATTGGCTGTGGTTGCACAGGACGTTTTATTGATCTGCTACAGCAGGAAGGCTTTACACCAGAGGGGGTGGATATTTCTGCTGAAATGCTGCGGCTGGCTAAACAGAAACATCCAGACGTGACTTTTCACCACCAGGATATTTGTCAGTGGCAACCGCCGGGCAAATACGATGTCATTACTGCGTGGGATAGCATCTGGCATATTCCATTGGCTCAGCAGGAAGCTGTGATAACCAGGATTATTAATAGCCTGAGCGAAGGTGGCGTCTTTATCTTCTCCTTCGGTGGCACTGATGAACTCGGTGATCACACGGACAGCTTCATGGGGCCACCGGTTTACTACTCATCGCTCGGTACTAACGGCTTTTTATCCCTGCTGATAAAGCTTGGCACAGTATGCAAGCACCTAGAGTATGACCAACATCCTGAACTGCACGCGTACTTGATTGTTCAGAAGGAATGAAGAGTCTATAGCCTGGCTTGCTGGTGTAACGTATCGACAAAACGGGCTAATGCGGGCGACCAGGTAGCGGGTTCTGAAGTAACAAAATAGGTGTCGATATTGGCAATCGCAGAGGGCAGTTCCAGCGCGTGAATGCCGAAGCGGTGCTGGTGCGCTTCAATGATAATACGTGGCAGCACGGTGTACCCCATCCCAGCCGCGACGCAGCCAAGCATGGCGTCTAGCGTGCCAAACTCAAAAACACGCACGGCATTAATTCCTTGAGATGCCAGCAGCAATTCGATACGTTGCCGGTAACTACATCCCTGGCGAAATGCGAGAAACGTTGCTGTCAGTAGTTCTTCAGAGCTGGGTACGCTTGTCATGGGGGTTGAACTCACCAGCACAAGCTGTTCGCTGAAGACTTTGAGCGAATGATAGCGATGATGATCGATAGCGCCGGCCACAAACACACCATCCGCCTGACCGTCCATGAGCTTCTCGATCAAACTGGCGGTGGGGCCGGTCGCCAGGGTCATATCAACCTCTGGAAAGTCAGCATGATAGGCCGCCAGTATCGGGGGGAGGCGCAGCGCCATAGTCGTTTCCATCGACCCCAAGCGCAGCTGGCCTGTTGCGTTCTCTGCACTTTGAAACAGCATTAATGCTTCGTCATGCACTGCCAGCAACCGTTCTGCATAATCCAGTAACGCTAGCCCCGCAGACGTAAGGCGCACGCCACCCGCGCGATGAACCAGCTGCACGCCTAATTCCTCCTCAAGTTTTTTGATATGCGTGGTCACGTTAGATTGCACCGTGTGCAGTTGCTTTGCGGCAGCCATAAAGCTGCCGGTTTCAGC
>NZ_JABUZF010000277.1:10840-13657 GCF_014897885.1 Halomonas sp. 3D7M
CATTCTTATCTCCCTTAAGCGACCACCGTCTCAAAAAGCATCTCAATAGCCATCTTAAGGGCTATCTCAAAAAAAGATAGAGGCTATCACTATAAATCGTTTCTAAAGAATTGTTGGTATGCGTAAGCTACTGGTAAATACGCCTGTTGCCAATCTTGCCGCACAGCGATTTAGTAAGGATACGACATGATCAATAGCAAAGACTTGCCTGCTCTGATGACCGGTGTGATGGCCACCTTGGCAGGAATAGGCATTGCCCGTTTTGCCTACACACCGCTATTACCGGCGCTGATTCAAGAAGGGTGGTTCAGTGCCAGCCAAGGAGCTTATCTTGGGGCTGCTAATCTTCTCGGCTACTTTATTGGTGCGCTGTCTGCTCACGCTCTGAGTGAGCGTTTTTCTGTCCGCGCGGTGATGGGGGCAAGTTTCGTAGCGATCGCACTGAGCTTTTTCCTCTGTGCGGGGGCGGGCAGTTTTAGCTGGTTTTTCTTTTGGCGATTAGTCTCAGGTATTGCTGGCGCCATTCTCATGGTGGTTGGCCCATCGTTGGCTCTGTCGACCACGCCTCCGGAAAGGCGGACGAGTGTCGGTGCCCTGGTATTCACTGGCATTGGCTTTGGTGCACTGCTTTCAGCATCGGTGGTGCCAGTGCTTCTGGAGTTAAGCCTAACGGTTACCTGGGCAACGCTGGGCCTGCTCTGTATTGCTGCTGCTCTGGTATGTGACTGGGGCGTTACTCAGCTATCCTCACCGCCGGTGGCTAGCCAGGAAAAGTCAACAAGCCAGACCAGGTATGCAGGAATAAATGCCGCTGTGCTACTGGTGATCGGGGCGTATGCCCTGGACGCCGTCGGGTTTGTTCCACATACCGTATTTTGGGTGGATTATCTCGCCAGAGAAAATGCCTTAGGGCATCAAGCGGCTTCTCTACAGTGGGGCATTTTCGGCTTGGGCGCTGTGTGCGGGCCACTGGTAGTAGGAACGTTGGCGCGAAAAGTGGGCTGGCACCATGGTTTAACCCTCGCTTTTTTAGCTAAGGCTGCCGCTGTGTCCCTACCAGTATTTTCACTCGCATTGCTTAGTCAGTCAGTTTCCTCGTTTGTGGTAGGCGCGATGATCCCAGGTATTGTTGCGCTGACGTCTGGGCGACTGGCCGAATTGGTCGGCCCTACCGCCCACAAAAAGCTCTGGGGACAAGCGACTGCCGCTTTCGCTGCAGCTCAAGCGTTTGCTGGCTACGCGATGTCGGCGCTCTATGTAGCCTGGGGCACTTATTCACCGCTATTTGCGATTAGCAGCCTGGTGTTGGTAGGCGGCTTTGTACTGGTGCTGCTGAGCCGAAGCCAACAGCAGCGTCACGCCCCTCTCTCTACTGTTCCTCTCTCCAATAAGAACCGGAGGCCATAATGCAGCTTTTTCTTAACGCAACGTCACCCTATGCGCGCCTAGCGCGGATCATCTTACTTGAGAAGGGGCTGGTGGATGACGTGACATTGCGCTGGTGCGACCCTTGGGCAGATGACCAAGCGCTGCTAGAGGTTAATCCCGCCGGGAGAATTCCAGCGCTAGTGACAGACGAAGGAACGACACTTAGCGAGTCAATGTTGATTGCTGTTTATCTTGATAGCGTCAGCTCTCACTCGTTTATGATTCCCCAAGCCCGATTAGCGAATGTAATGCATCTGGCCGGGCTTGGTCAGAACCTGATGGATGTTGCGTTTACGACCGTTATCGCCAGAAAGCACTATGGCGCTGAGATTGATCACAGTGAGCTTGGGCGAAGGCGCCAGCGAGCCATGCAACGAATAGTGGAGCAACTGGACAGTGAACTCCACGAAAGTCAGTTGGCGCCGTCGATGACGCTTGGTGAAATCGCCTGCGCGGTTGCGCTAGAGTACGTGGCCTTCAGATTGCCAGAAGTGCACTGGAAGGAAGCGTACCCACAGCTCAAAGCATGGCATGCCACAGTAATTGACAGGGATAGTTTTCAGCAGACTGCATTTGTGTAGTGAGAGAGTCAGAAGGGGGAGGCCATGATGTGTTGCGCCTTCCCCCTCGACTCCAAAGTTACATGTGTTAGTAATGCTATATAGTTAAGCGTCCTTGTATTTATGGTCTTGATTTCTACCGCTCGGCTAATTGTCGATGTGAATGGTCAGCCCCTTTTTTCCAGCAGCGATATGATCGGCGAGGATGTTAAATTGATACTCTCCACCATTTTGGCGCCGGAAGGGAATAGGTGATTCATTAAAGAGATGATTGAGGCGAAGGTGCCAAGTGGCGAGTTCTTTCTCTACGTTAGCTTTTGAAAGCTTGCCGCTGCCATACACGGCATGGGTGGGAAGTACATCCAAGCCGGGAAAAAAGAGAGCGCCGTGGGTGATGGGAAATAATAACTCCTCCAAGGGGCCATTAATGCCACGGGGCGAATAGTCCTCCTCTGGTCCCCCCACCATTACTGAAAGTAGGGCTCGTTTGCCTTTGAGAATACCGTCCCCATAGCGATACCGGTTACCTTCGCCTTTGTATCCGTAGGCGAATCCGTAGGCATACACTCGATCTATCCAGCCTTTGAGAATGGCGGGCATACCAAACCACCAAAGAGGGAAATGAAATATGACTGCATCGGCGGCAAGCAGCTTGTCTTGCTCTGCGGCAACATCCAACGTCTGTTGGTGATTGGTATAAGCGTGCTGCGACTCTTGGATAAAATCTAGCCGGTCTTGGTTTATACGGTTGGGGAAATCCTGCTCATCAAAAGTCGCCTTCCAACCCATGCCATATAGGTCTGATTGCAGCACGACATGGCCTTGTTGT
>NZ_JABUZF010000277.1:13671-14868 GCF_014897885.1 Halomonas sp. 3D7M
ATGGCCTTGTTGTTCCAGTATTCGTATCGTTTCGGTAACGAATAGGCGGGTTAGTGATGTGGGTTCGGGGTGGGCATACACCATCAATATGGTCTTGGACACTTTGCTGCTCCTACAGGCGAGTTAGCGAGTGACTATCACTCTAAGTGGATACAGTAGGCAGTGTGCGCAAGATTGAAGTATCAGTGAAATTAATAGTTTTATGACTTACTATCGTAAGCATGGATGCCAAAAGACTTGACCTTAATTTGTTGGTGACATTAGAGGCTTTGCTTGAAGAGCAAAATGTCACCAGAGCGGCCGCGCGGCTGAATCTGAGCCAGCCTGCTGTCAGCGCTCAGTTGAGTCGCCTTAGGGATATGTTCAATGATCCGCTGCTGATTCCTGCTCATCGTGGAATGATGCCTACCGCCAAAGCGTTGGAGTTACTTTCCCCATTGCGTTTTGCACTAGATCAGGTGCGAGAGACGCTAACAACGCACCAGCACTTTGAGCCTGCCCAAGCAAAGCTGACCATCACGATTGCATGTACCGACTATCTGCAAACGGTTGTTGGTTTGTCGATCATGAACGAGTTAAGGCGAAAAGCACCCGGCGTCAGGATCGCAATACGTAATCTGGAACCACCTCGGTTGGAAGCCCTGATGGCGTGTGGTGAAGTGGACCTTGCACTTATGACGCCAGAAGAAGCACCACAGACTTTACGATCAAAATCCCTGTACGACGAAACCTATGTGTTGGTTGGCTGCGAGAACCACCCGCGACTCAGTGATGAAATGACAATTGAAGATTATGTCCAACTTGAGCATGTGATTGTGTCGCTCAGTGGAGACAATTTCTTCACCCCAGTGGATCAGGTCTTACACACATTGGGCTATAAGCGCAATGTTGTACTATCGACCGCTTCATTCCTGTTCATCCCTGAAATTGTTGCTCACTCGCCTCTTGTGGCGCTGGTACCACGGCGTTTAGTCGCCCAACGTTCCGACCTTAAAATTGTTGAATCCCCCATTAAATCACTGGGATTCAAAGTCGGTATGGTGTGGCATGAGCGTAACCATGGTCACAGTGCACATCGTTGGGTGCGTGAACAAATAGCCCACACACTTTGTGCAAACAAGCGCTAAAGGAGTAGCCAGACTAGCAGTGGCCAGCCCCCAATTCCTGCTTAAGCCACTCTGCCAGTGGCTCGCTGCG
>NZ_JABUZF010000277.1:14912-19019 GCF_014897885.1 Halomonas sp. 3D7M
CAGCCATAGGCAGAGGCGGGCGGGCGTTTCGATACTTCCCCAGGGGGCCACAAGCCGCCCGCTGCGTAAATCGTCTTCCACCAGTAGCTTGGGCGCTATTGCTACGCCCAAGCCCGCCACGGCTGCTTCAATCAGATAATAAAGATGGGCAAACCCTTGGCCCTGTTGAAGGGCATCCTCCAATGCACGTTGCGCCAGCCCTTTGGCGCTCGCCCACTGTGGCCACGCCTGGGGGCGTGAAGCGGTCACTAACAGCTTGTTGGCAAATAACGATTCTGGCTTGGCTGGGTCAATGTGCGCGGCTAGTAGTGGGCTTGCTATCGGGCAAATCTGCTCGGGAAGTAGCTCGATAACCTCCACATCCGCGGGCCAGGGCGGTTCAATAAACGCCAGGGTGGCGCTGGTATCTACCTGTTGACCGGGCAGTTCGCTGTCACTTACCACGACTTTTAGCTTCAGTTGCGGCAGCTCTTGGTTCAGCCGATCCAGGCGGGGAATTAGCCAGCGCGCTAGCAGGCTGCCGGGGCAGGCCAGGGTAAAGGGCGCTTCTTCCACATCACGCTTGAGTGCTGCGCAACTATTGCGCAGTTTGCTAAATGCCTCGCCCACGCCGCTTTGCAGTTGCTCACCATGGTGAGTCAGCACCAGACCACGGCCTGCTTTTGCAAATAGTGCTGCACCAAAATGCTCATCCAGGCTTTTAAGTTGGCGGCTAACCGCGCCATGGGTAACGCTTAGCTCATCGGCAGCAGCAGTTACGCTACCCAATCGGGCTGTGGCTTCAAAGGCGCGCAGGGCGCTAAGCGGCGGCATGCTGTTCTGCATTGCTGATCCCATAATGATGTTCTGTTTTAATAGTTGATTAAAACTCACCTATTGGTGACATCTTATCGATTTTTATCTTCGTGCGCTTGCGCTACTTTCATTGCAATCAAAACCGCTTCCCAAACCGCACTCAGAGGTCGTGATGAACCAATTCGTGAACCTGCCCGATGCCAACGGACTGTTTGGCAGCTTCGGCGGCCGCTTTGTCGCTGAAACACTCATGCCGCTCATTTTAGAGCTGCAAGATGAATACGCTGCTGCTAAAAATGACCCCGAATTCCAGCGCCAGTTAGCCTACTTTCAAGGGGACTACGTCGGGCGGCCAAGCCCGCTTTATTTCGCTGAAAGACTGACCGAACACTTCGGTGGGGCGAGTATTTACCTCAAGCGCGAAGAGCTTAACCACACCGGCGCGCACAAGATTAACAACTGCATTGGCCAGGTACTGCTGGCCAAGCAGATGGGCAAAAAGCGCATCATTGCTGAAACCGGCGCCGGTATGCACGGAGTGGCCACCGCCACGGTAGCAGCGCGTTTTGGTCTGCCTTGTGTCATCTATATGGGCTCAACCGATATCGAGCGCCAGCAGCCTAACGTGTTCCGCATGAAACTACTGGGGGCTGAGGTGATTCCCGTTACCTCCGGCACTGGCACACTCAAAGATGCCATGAACGAAGCGCTGCGCGACTGGGTGACCAATGTCGACGACACCTTCTACATTATTGGAACCGTGGCTGGGCCGCACCCGTACCCTGCGATGGTGCGCGACTTCCAAGCGGTGATTGGCCATGAAACCCGCAGTCAAATGCTCGAAAAGCAGGGGCGTCTGCCGGATTCGCTGGTGGCCTGTATTGGTGGCGGATCAAACGCTATGGGGCTGTTCCATCCGTTCTTAAACGACCCAGATGTGCAGATGATTGGCGTAGAAGCGGGCGGCAAAGGTGTTAAAAGCGGCCTGCATGCCGCCAGCTTGAACGGCGGGACGCCTGGCGTACTGCATGGTAACCGCACCTACTTGCTGCAAAACGAAGATGGCCAGATTATTGACGCCCACTCGATTTCCGCAGGGCTGGATTATCCCGGTATCGGCCCAGAACACGCATGGCTCCACGAGCAGGGACGGGTTGAGTACGTTTCCGCCACTGACGATGAAGCGTTGGAAGCCTTCCAGATCTGCTGCCGTCAAGAAGGCATTATTCCCGCCCTGGAAACTGCCCACGCCTTGGCGGAAGTGGCTAAGCGTGCGCCCCGGCTTCCCCGTGAACACTTAATGGTGGTCAACCTTAGCGGTCGTGGCGACAAAGACATGATGAGCGTCGCCCATCATCTAGGTGAGAAATTCCAATGAGTGCGAACCAGGAGACTGTTATGAATATCCCCACTCGTCTTGAACACTGCTTTGCCGCGCTCAAGCAGCAGAACCGCCCAGCGCTGGTTAGCTACCTCACCGCAGGTGATCCAGACGCGGATACTTCGCGCCGCCTGCTACATGGGTTACCTGAAGCAGGGGTGGATATCATCGAACTCGGCATGCCGTTTAGTGACCCTATGGCCGATGGTCCCGCGATTCAAAAAGCCGCGCTGCGTGCACTTGAAGGCGGTCAAACCCAAGTTAAAACGTTGGACATGGTGCGCCGTTTCCGCGAGCAGAATAGCACCACGCCTATCGTACTGATGGGCTACTACAACCCGATTTACTGCTATGGCGTTGAGCGCTTTCTAACGGAGGCCGCCAGCGCTGGAGTCGATGGGCTGATTGTGGTAGACCTGCCCCCTGAGCATGATGAAGAACTCTGCCAGCCAGCAGCTCAGCACGGCATTGATTTTATCCGCTTAGCCACCCCGACCACCGATGCTAAACGGTTGCCCAAAGTACTCAGCAACACCTCTGGGTTTATCTACTACGTATCGGTGGCGGGGGTTACTGGCGGTAGTGCGCCAACACCACAACGGTTAGAGGCGTCGGTTGCTCAGCTCCGCGAATATACCAAATTACCCATTGCCGTTGGCTTTGGAATACGCACCGCCGAGCAAGCCGCTACCATTGGACGCTTTAGCGATGCGGTGGTGGTCGGCTCCGCGCTTGTTGACTGCATCGAACATGCCAGCACGCCTGATGAAGCAGTGGAGCGAGTGCACGGCTTAGTCAGTGAGCTGGCAGAAAGCGTCAGGGTGTGCAGGGAGGTGAGTGAGTCACAAGTTTGTTGATACCAGCAGAGTAAAAAAAACGATATGTTAAGAGAGCAGGCCAGCAGCGCCTGCTTTTTTTGTCAGTTTGTTAGCCTCATTGGGAGACAGTATTAGGCGCGGCTGTTCAGGTGTTTACTTTTCCTTAAGTTAATAAAAAATTGTGTTTTGGTTGATTACTGAACATTTTATTGTTGAAGTGAATAAAATATTTTGCTCTGAGGCGTTTTGTGATGAAACCGGTAGGCTATGCGTATCTGTATGAGCACTTAGGGTTGAGGGTATGCCCACCCCTTTGCCCTGCGCGGGTGCGACCAGTCACACGTATTATGTCTATGGAGAAAGAAATAGCCGTACCTGCCGGGCGTGCGCCAGAAACATCGCTGCTCGACCATCTACTTTTTGCACTTAAACATGAAGGTATTGATCTCGCCATTTTGGCTGGCGCATTGCCACATTTACCCATAGAAACGCTACAAGATGCTTTGCAAGCCTCACCGAATGGTATCTATTTAAGAAAATTAGGCTATTTGTACGAAGCGCTAGTCAAACGTTTGCCGTTCGATATAGCTGTCAGTGGCAGAGTCGTGCCTTTATTTGATCCTGAACGCTATGTTATCGGCCCTGCAGTACGCGACAGCCGTTGGCGGATTGACTTCAATGGACTAGGCACGCTTCGCTATTGTGCCATCGTGAGGCGTACACCAGAAATTGCTGCACTACTTGAGCAGGATATTCTGACCCAAGCCGCTACCTTTATGGCCTCCTTACCACCTGGCATGTTAGATCGTGCGATTCAGTGGGCCTATCTCAGTGAAACTCAATCTTCTTTTGCCATTGAGCGGGAATCTCCGTCGCCTGATAAACAACAGCGCTTTATGCAGCTACTGCGTCAAGCCCATGAGCGTAAACCATTAACAGAAGCTTACCTTGTCGAACTGCAAAATAGCACAATCAGCAACCCTTTCGACAAATCACTGGCATTTCGCAATGAACAAAATTATTTACATAATGGGCTGCCCGGAGCATTAGGCGTTAGCTATTTACCGCCCCCCCCAGCCCTTTGCGATGAGTTAATGGACGCACTAATGGCTT
>NZ_JABUZF010000277.1:19060-19998 GCF_014897885.1 Halomonas sp. 3D7M
AAACGACTCGGTGGGAAATGTACCCGAGTTGGTAGCCGCAGCGATACTCTCTTTTGGATTTGTTTTTTTGCACCCTTTTATGGATGGTAACGGGCGTATTTCACGCTTTCTGATTCATCATACGTTGTGTCGAATGGATGGGCTGCCCCACGATAACCTTCTACCTATCTCGGTTGCCATGAAGCGTTATGAAGCTGATTATTTGGCAGCCTTGGAAGCATTTTCCAAACCTGCCCGCGAGCATTGGCGAGTAAGTTGGATTGATGCCGATCAGTACGATTTTGAGTATATGGGGTTCGATGCACTCTATCGCTATTGGGATGCCACTAACGCCGTGGCTTTTACACTGAAAATGGCAAGTGTAGCGCTTGAAGATGAGTTGAAAGCAGAGACACGCTACCTTGCCTGCTTTGACCGCGTATATGCGGCGGTGGATGCGAATTTTGATATACGTGGAAGCGATTTGGCACGGCTAGTGATGATGTGCCTGAGTAATGAAGGGCGCCTCTCAAACAATCGGCGTAAGCAGTTTCGCTACCAAGTGCCTGATGATGTATTGGATGCCATTGAAGCAGAGGCTCAATATGTGCTTGAAGAGTACAAAGACTAGTATAAATAGCGTTAGTCGTACCATCAGTTTGCTACCAGCACAGTTGTTAAGCTATACAGGTGAGTTTTTATGAACCTAACTACACTGCTGTTTTTTATCCCTGCCTGCTTCGCCCTGAATATGGCGCCTGGCCCTAATAACCTGCTTTCATTAACCAATGCTAAACGCTATGGCGTTCGAACAGCTTGTTTAGCGGGTATTGGGCGGCTAATAGCATTCGTCGGCATGATTACGCTGGCAGCGACTGGCTTGGCGACGCTGCTTTACACTTCTGAAAAAATCTTCCTGGTTATTAAGGTGGTTGGTGGCCTCTATTTGTTATGGCTGG
>NZ_JABUZF010000277.1:20049-20595 GCF_014897885.1 Halomonas sp. 3D7M
GCAAGTGATAGCGCTGAAACCCAACGTATGAGCCTATTTGAGCTGGCGCGACAAGAGTTCTTGCTTGCTGCTGGTAACCCCAAAGCCATTCTGATTTTTACCGCTTTCCTACCGCAGTTCGTGGAACCTAGCGGCAATGTAGGTCTGCAGTTTTTGGTGCTAGGTGTGCTGTTTTTACTATTGGAATGGGTAGCGATTGCTGGTTACGCCTATGCAGGTAGCTTCTTGAGCCAGTGGTTTTCTCGACCAGCCATGCGGCGCTTATTTAACCGCGGCTGTGCGGGCCTGTTAGCCAGCGCCGGGGTAGGGCTATTGCTAGCTAAAAAAGGGTGAGTAAGCGTTAAGACTCGCTGTTTAAATACGCTAGATTCCTTTGCTGACTGCTATGAGGCGTGAATGAAAACGGGCGAGATCACCTTTCGCATCTTCGCTGGCATCCAGTCAGTTGGCTAAATATTTTGAGGTCGGTGTGGCGCATATTGGGTTGCCCGCCGACCTCAATCGTTCTACGAGTGGTGCGCGTGACGCGAATCTTCAGGAGCCTCG
>NZ_JABUZF010000277.1:20616-30416 GCF_014897885.1 Halomonas sp. 3D7M
GAGCCGGGCGTTCATTCCGTAATCTCGGATGATGGAAGCGACACGCAGCCGGTAGTCGGCAAAGATATCTTGTCGACCAGCTTTCTGAGCCGCTCGGTGAGATTCAAGCGAACGCCACTGCTTCACGGCATCTTCATCTCGCCAAAAAGACAGCGACAGCACTTTGCCGGGCTGCGCCAGGCTCTCGAAGCGCTCAATCGATAGAAAACCGTCGATAGCTTCCAAATCTTGGCGTAATGCGCTGGCAGTATCCAAGTAGTCTTGATAACGGTCAGTATGTGGAAACACTTCGAAGATCACAGCGATCATGGCCAATTCCTTATATTCATAAGCTCTTTATATTCTCAGACTCTTTTATAGTCACAGCGTCGTTACGTCGATACGTTCATTACATCGACAGCTTCAATGCCCAAGGTGCCGTCTACCACCTCAACAAAACTGCGCTCCTCTTTGAGGATGAATCGTTGCTCTTGGGCCATTGTGAAGTTCGCGTGTCCTCCTTCATCAGATCTCAGCCGAGCGCGATAGGCCTCATAGGAAGCCAGGCTATCGAAGGCTATTAGGCCCCAGGCGATATTGTTGGTGCCCTCTAAAGGCAGGAAGTAGCCAATAAGATGGCCACCGCACCAGGGGATGATTTTTCCCCAGTTTTTGGCGTATTGCTTGAAAGCGTCGCGTTGGAAAGGGTCGATTTCGTAGCGAATGATGCAGGTAATGCTCATCTGATTATCTCCGTTGAAAGGCAACGGAGACGATACCTAATTGCCGCACCCAAATGGTTCGACTAAGATCGAACCATGAATGAAGCCCCTAACATTGTGCGCGTTGCCGCACTGATCGGAGATAACGCTCGGGCGGAAGCGCTCTGTGCCTTAATGTCTGATCGCGCGCTAACGGCGACTGAACTGGCAAATATGGCCGGTGTGACTAAGCAAACCATGAGCTTCCACCTCGGAAAGCTGCGAGAGGAAGGATTGCTCGCGGTCGAAAAGCAGGGGCGCCACCGCTATTTTAGGCTGGCGGGGCCACATGTTGCTGAACTTTTGGAGTCGCTGATGGGCCTCGCTTTCCGAGGCGACGATAAGCATCTGTCCATCGGCCCGCGCGACCCTGCGCTGCGCAAGGCCCGAGTTTGTTACGACCACCTTGCAGGGGAGCTGGGGGTTTTTGTGTACGAACAGATGCTCGAGACA
Source organism: Halomonas sp. 3D7M (assembly GCF_014897885.1). NCBI lineage: Bacteria > Pseudomonadati > Pseudomonadota > Gammaproteobacteria > Oceanospirillales > Halomonadaceae > Halomonas > Halomonas sp. 3D7M. Next base: position 21,810 of record NZ_JABUZF010000277.1, read on the forward strand.
GATATCCTTCAGCAGCTTCCAGGCGGACTACAGCTGACTAACCAGGGACGGCTGTGGTTCCAGAAACATGGCATTGATGCAGACGCGCTGGCTTCTTCGAAGCGATCATTTTGTCGAGCGTGTTTGGATTGGAGCGAGCGTAGGAATCATCTTGCCGGCGCGCTCGGGGCGGCTCTGCTTGCTCGAATTCAGGCGCTTGGCTGGGCGAAACGGGAGGAAGACTCCCGCGTTATCGTTTTCAGTGCCAAAGGGGAAGCGTCGCTGCGGGCAATGTTCGCAGTGAGCAACATGCCACTTACTCCCGACACCTCACCATTAGAATCCTTCTCGCTTGTTTGTAAATAATGTTCATTTTTCAGTGCTTGTAGCTACTTACTACCGCAGGCATTATCAGCGCTCGTGATTGCTGGCCGAAGGCGGCAACCATAAGGATTTCGTCGCACTGGGGGGAAGTAATGGGGAAGCTCTTTTCACTGATCGTACTACTGGCAATTGGCTACGTGGGCATCTATATCTATTACGGTGTCGCCGTAAAACAAGAAGTGCAGCAGCAATTGGATGATCGCGGTCTGTCTTCGGTGAGTGTTGATAGCGTTGAGTATGGTCTATTCGCGCCGATTAACACCTCTGCAGAACTGACAGTAACCGTTACTTACCGCGGTTCTCAGGCAGCAGTGAACATGGTGGTGCAAGGGCACCCGGTGTTTTCAGACGACGTTAGCGTTGAGTTCGATGGTCTTCAAGCACTGAGCTTGGGGATAGGCTTCGGGCAGTAGGTTTTACAACGTCCGCTTTCACTTACAACACCGCGTGGCAAACGCGTTTGCCGCTCGATCAGAGACACGTGGCTAATTTATGCTTTCCAAAATTATGAGTGGCGGCCAAACGGGCGCTGATAGGGCGGCTCTCGATGCTGCCTTAACATTAGAATTTCCCATTGGTGGAACGTGTCCGGTGGGCAGAATGGCCGAAGATGGGCCAATGAGCAGTATCTATACCCTCGAAGAGGTCAGCGGTGATTACCGTCAGCGCAACCATCAAAATGTACAGAACGCGGATGGCACCGCTATCTTCTATGCGTCTTATCTTCAAGGGGGAACAGAAGCCACTGCACTTTTCTGTATTCAGCAATCAAAACCCTACAAGCTAATTGATATTGAGCTGATAGACCCACTGCACGCGGCGATGTTGCTGGCCGACTTTGTGCATGATCGCAACATTAGCGTCTTAAACGTGGCAGGCCCCAGAGCCAGCACTTGCCCGGTAATGTACGCGTACGTTAAGCAAGCGATTGAACTGGTTATTAAGCAGTCACGTTAGGCTAAGCTGTCACTGAGTGGCAACTAAACGTGCTCATAATCTGAATTCGGCAACGTAAAGGAACAGACCTATGCACCTGCATGAAAAGCTTAATTACGTCGAGTTTGCAGCGAAAGATTTAGCGGCGACAAAAACGTTTTTCACGGCGGTGTTCGGCTGGGAATTCGTCGATTACGGCCCTGAATACAGCGCGTTTTCCAACCAGGGATTAGATGGCGGCTTTTATCATTCAGATGCCTGCAGTCGAACCGCTAATGGCGGCGCACTGCTGGTTTTCTATAGCGCGGATATTAACGCAACGCTCGAAAAGGTAGAGCAAAGCGGCGGTGACGTCATTCAGCCTATTTTCGAATTCCCAGGCGGCTTTCGCTTTCACTTCCTAGAACCCAGTGGCAATGAGTTTGCGGTTTGGTCAGAGGCGCGCACTTAAAACGCGAGCGTCCCAGAGGTCTTTTAAACCCAGAGATCTTGTTAAAGAGGAGTATATGAGTGGCCTTTTCTGATGCAGAAAGAGATGCGCTTTTGAGTGTCAAAGGTGTTGGCCCTACCGTCCTCAAGCGTTTTGAAGAGATTGGTATCGACTCATTTGCTGAGCTGGCCGCCCGCCAAGTTGATGAGATAGCAGAAATGGTGGCCGCCATGCTGCACACCACCTGCTGGAAAAATAGCCCGCAGGCAAAGTCAGCTATTTCTGCCGCTATTGCCAGAGCGCAAGAGGGTGTGTGACACACTGCAAATGTAGCGAGCAATCAATGGTTAGAATGCTCGCTACCTGTGTCATCAGGCTAGCTAGCGTTAAGCGGCAGCCAAACATGCTCATAGCCAATCGATAACGCCACGGCGACCAGCAGCCCCGCCATTACCCAGTTGAAGCCCTGAATGATCCCTGCGCTTTGAATGCGCTGGCCAACCAAACTGCCCATCAAGACATAACTGCCGGGTGCGCCAGCGGCTAATATTGCCAGCCCGAATGCCCAAACCACCAAGCTAATCCCCTCAATACCCGCCGCAGGAAATTGCAGTGTGGCAAGGGGGAGGGTGGCAATAATGGCTTTTGGGTTAAGCAGTTGCATCACCAGCCCATCGCGAAAACGCAGCAGATGTACGGTGTGGTCATGGTTGTTTAACTGGGTGTTTAAGTCGCTACTTAAATCAGCGCTTGAACGGGCAATTTTTATTGCGAGATAAACAATATAGCTACACCCCAACGCACTCACGACGATCAGTGCTTCATCGTCGATCCAAGCGGCACCTGCCCAGCCCAATAGTAATAAGTAAGTAAACATCGCGGTGCCTACTCCCAGACAAAAACCGAGCGATTTTTTGGCTTGGCCATTGATGCCAACGCTTAAGCCCAGCAGATTCACAGGCCCAGGCGTATACATAGCGCCCAGGGCATAGGCGACGATTCCTAGCATGGTGAAGCCTCGTTTGTTTAATGGCAGTTCTAAAACTGGGGATTAACGCGCGATATCGCGTTGGTATTGGTGGGGTGTCATGCCATAAATGCGCTTAAAGCGCCGATTAAAATGACTAAGGTCAGCAAAGCCAAAGCGTAGCGCCACTTCGTTAAGTGGGGCACCGGCGTCTAGTGCAGTACGCGCCGCATTGATTCGGCAATTAATCACGTACTGATGGGGGGTAATGCCGTAATGCTGGCGAAACAGGCGCAAGAAATGGTACTTGGATAAATGCGCTGCCTGGCAAATATCATCCAGCGACATATCGCCTTCCAAGTGGGCGTGGATATACTCCTTAGCCAGACCTAGCAGGGCATCAGGTCGGCTTGTGATGGGGTTGGGTTGTGAAATGCCGCCGAGTTGAACGGTTCTCTCGATAACCCGATAAAGCGCATTTTCCTGATCAATACAGCTACCTGCTTGGGAGGTGACCAAGCGCGCCAGTTCCAAAATGGCGTGGCGCAGTTGCACATCCTGAATCAGCGTTTGGTTGGAACGAAAATCCGTGGCATGTTCGCGCCCAAGCGCATCCGCGAACAGCGGCTTGACCTGTTCTGGGTGGGCATAAACCATCAGGTAGTCCAGTGCATGCTCACCGCCTGGTTGGCCATCGTGAACCTCCTCAGGGTTGAACAGAATCACATTGCCCGGCGGGCTTTTGTGAAACTGCCCGCCGCTAAAAAAATCCTGACGCCCGGCCAGCGTTACGCCGAAGGCAAATTCCTCATGGGCATGACGGTCATAGCTGAAATCTTCAATTGCCGCCTGAAGCACCGTCAGTGTTGGCACATGCTGACTTTTGATGAATTGAAACCGGCTTGTATTTGCCATGCCAAGCCTCTCCTGGTTAAGCGCTATTGGTTAAGTACTACCACCTAGCTTATGCGCTCCTGGATATCAAATGCTTGTACATAATTGCTAACTAACCTTGAGAGACTCGCTAGCCTCATCATGCAGCATCACGTATGTTAATAGTCTCTTAACTGTCATCGTAAAAGGATCATTCACCATGTTCACTGGTTTGAGCGCTTTTCCGCTAACCCCCATGAACGAGCAGGGCATACATGAGCATGAGTTTGCTCGTTTAGTGGAACGCCTGGTGGAAGCGCGGGTGGATTCTATCGGCGTGCTGGGGTCGACGGGCAGCTACGCTTATTTAAGTGGTGAAGAGCGCGCCCGCGTAGCCAAGCTATGCGTTGAGCATGCCGCCAGCGTGCCAGTGGTGGTAGGCATAGGTTCGCTCCGCACCCGTGATGTACTGGCCAATGCAGAAAGCGCCCAGCAAGCAGGCGCTAGTGGCGTGCTGTTGGCGCCAGTTTCCTATCAAAAGCTGACCGAGGATGAGGTATTTGGCCTTTTCGAGACGGTTTGTCGTTCGCTGAGTGTGCCGCTATGTGTCTATGACAACCCAGGCACTACGCACTTTGAATTCAGTGATGAACTGCATGGTCGCATCGCTCAACTGCCCCAGGTTCGCTCGATTAAAATTCCTCCAGTGCAGAATGATATCGCCGCCGCACAGGCGCGCGTAGCACGGCTGCGGGGATTAATTCCCAGCGACGTAACCATCGGCATTAGCGGCGACCCAGCGGCCGCCACGGGCATGCTGGCTGGCTGCGATGCCTGGTACTCGGTGATTGGTGGGCTATACCCTGAAACTGCGCTGGCGCTAACCCGTGCCGCCCAAGCAGGAGACGCAAAAGACGCCAACGCGCTTTCCGCTGCGCTTGAACCGTTATGGGCGCTCTACCGCGACTTCGGCGGCAGCTTGCGGGTAGTTGCTACTATTGCAGAACTTACCGGAACAGTAAGCCAACCCTGTTTGCCCCAGCCGCTACAAACGCTGCAAGGCGATGCGCGGAAAAGGGTGGCGGCGGCGATTGACACTATGCAACTAAGCTAACGCGTTTATCGATGGTAGGCCCTGGCTAAAGCGCTGGCTTCCCCAGGGCCTGTTGCAGATGCGAATTAAAGCCCTTGAGCACCGCGCCGCAGCCAATTATGCACGAAGGCTAGCTTGCGCATCGCTGCGTCGGAAAGCACAAACGGATAAAGATCCGAAAGTCCCATTGAGCGGTTTACATGATTAACCCCGGCGACTAATGATGCCGCGATATGAATCAAGCGCTCAGCGTCCGGTTCGGCGTAAGCATCCCAGCCATAGGTGTTGGGCAAGGCTGGAGAGGTCATGCCCGCCGACACAAAACTATCGGTGATATCGGTCAGGTGCAGCAGGTGCGAGGTGGTTTCCGCCCAATCCTCATGAGGGTGGGAGGACGCATAGGTAGACAGAAATCGCTGCCGCCAATCCACGGGTGGGCCATTGTGATAATAGTGCTGCAACGCTGCTGGATAATCCTCGCGCTCATCGCCAAACATCTCACGAAACGCATCAAGAAAGTCATCCCGTAAGCTCAGCCGCCACCACAGCATATGGGCGATTTCATGGCGCATATGGCCAATCATCGTGCGGTAAGGCTCTGCCAATGCCTCTTTGCGAGTTGTGCGTAACACTGCATCAGCTTCTGCGACACTGATGGTAACCACACCGCCCACATGGCCCATGGGCACCGGCGTTCCCCCTTCGGCCAGCATATGAAATACGGGTGGCGCGCCAGGGTCTTCCGGGCGAAACCAGTTCCAACGGCCAAGGTTGTCGATTACCCAGCGTTTAGCTGCCTCCGTTTGCGCCCAATTGGGCATGGCATCTGAAATGGAAGGGTCGGGTGCTAGGGCCGTCATCGCGCAGGCGCGGCAGAATTCACCTTGCTTAGGCGCAATCCAGTTGCAACCAATGACTTCGCGGTTGGCGCAGAAGGGCGGCATCGGCAGAAAGGCACGCGCTTGCGGGTCGTAAGCCACAGGCACACCGTCTGCGGTCACCAAATTATCAAACCAGAGTGAACCGGCACCGACCGGATTAGAAAACACACGCATAGGTCGGGTATCTCAAAAGAAACGAGACTTCAGTCTAGGAGCCAATGCCGCGATAAGCCAAACACATCTACCTTAATTTCTGTGTGGTTGGGCAAAAGCAGCGCAAGTGTTGGGGCTTGCTATCACGCCATTCTCCAAGCTTATGAAGGAGGCGCTTCAACGAGATTCCTAAGCTGCTCACTCAGAGGGTTGTCTTTCTTGTAGGCTAACAGTAGCGGCGGGGAAGAGCCCCCGTCGGCAAGCGGTATGGCTACCAGCCCGTGAGCCATCGACGCGGCGCTGGCGGGCAGGATGGTAATGCCAATACCGGCGCCAACGAAGCACAGCATACTGCCAATATCGGGCACTTCCACAACATGGCTGAGAGAAACCCCTGCTTTATCGGCCAATGTCTCCAGTTGGCGCCTCAGAAATGTTCTTTGCGTGGCGGGTTGGAGTAAAAGCCGCTCGCTGGCTATTTCGCTAAAATTGATGGAAGGCTTTGCCTGCAGCCGATGGCCTGGGGGGAGTAACACGAGCAGCGGTTCATCTCCCAGTCTGGAAACCGATAAACCCGCCAGAGCGTTCTTGTCCAGCTCAGCTCGTAGTACCGCAGCGTCAAGCTTACCCGCTTTCAGCGATGCGATATGTAAGAGGGCATTCCCTTCGCATAGCTGCAGTTCGATCAGCGGGCGCTCGGTGAGCAGTTTAGCCAGGGACGAGGTGAGGGAGTTGGAGAAAATCGCGCTGGCCGAATACCCAAGGCGCAGCGTGCCGACTTCACCCTGGGCTGCCTGCCTAGCAACGCTGATGCCTCGCTGTGCAGCACTGAGTATCTCCAAGCTTTCACCAAGAAAGACCTCGCCTGCTTTGGTGAGCTGGACACCTCGGGTATTGCGCTCAAACAGCTTCACACCCACGGTTTCTTCTAATGATTTAATGCTCTGGCTCAGCGGTGGCTGGGTAATATGCAATCGCTCGGCAGCGCGTCTGAAGTTAAGCTCCTCAGCAACGGCAACAAAGTGCTTAATCTGTTTCAGTTCGACCATCTCGTCGCTCCTCCGGTGACCACAGCATACGCTGATTTCTGATGCTGCACTCTGTCGAAACAGCTATCACTGCGATACCGATTCCGACCTTCATTCGAGCCTTGAGCGTACGTATGGTAATGCCTGTCTAAACAGGAATAAGCCATGCGTACGGCCTTAATCATTGGATCGCTCGGCGCTTTTTTTAATTTGTACCAGCTTCAGGCGCTGTTTCCAGCGTTAGTCGAGCGCTTCGGAACAACGGCCACTGGCGCTGGCTGGTTAACGATGGCGTCGCTGCTAGGAATGATGTTCACCGCGCCACTGACTGGCGCTGCGACAAAACACGCCAACCCTTCGACCTTATTGATAGCTGGCTTTTTCACATTGGCCGCGATTAACGCCTCAATGGCATTGACGACTAGCCAAGATGTGCTTTTCGTACTGCGGCTAGGCCAGGGCATTGTCATTCCCTTCCTATTAACCGCGACGATGAATTTGGTCTCTCAGCGACCAAGCAGCTTCGTGCCGCTGTACGTGACCGGCACTATAGTTGGCAGCACACTCAGCCGGTTTTACCCTGCTTGGTCGGTTGGTGCCATGGGTTGGGAGCTGGGCTTCTTAAGCTCTGCATGCCTAATGATGCTATCGGCGGTGGCGGTTTATCTTCTTCCGAAAATTACTTATCTGAAAACAACTGGCGCTGAACCAATGCAGCGTACTGAACGGCATCAAACGTCGGAGGCATATACAAGGCGCGCGCTTACTGACAGTACGCTGCTCATTGCCTATCTCACGGGTTTTGCACTGCTCTTCACGCAAAGCGCGGTGTTTACGGCACTGGGTCTATGGCTTGCCCAAGAACCCTATCATTGGAATTCACAGCAGATCGGCACGATCTATCTGGCGTGCCTGCCCGCACTTGTCTGCGTGCTCACTGCCAGCGTATTGCGGCGCTACCTAAGCGAAGTAGCGATTGCCATATCACTCATAGCGTTAATCTGGGCATCGCTGTGGCTGATTAGCACAACACGCCTGTCTATCATGCTGAGCGTGGCGCTGTTTGCCATAGGAACTTATCTGTTCCAAACAGTGACGACCCAGTTATTAAGCAGTACGCGCCGCGTACCCGCCGGTGTTGCCGCTGGCATATACCTCTCTTGCTACTATTTAGGCGGCGCAATGGGCGCAAGCCTTGCGGCGTATGCCTTTGCGATATGGGCCTGGAAAGGAGTAATTACCAGTATAGCGATAGCCCAGGCAGTTATCTTTTGCCTAGTCATCGGCACCCGGCATTGCGCTAAAAAGCGCTGAGCGAAAATCTTCCTAACAGCTCATAGCTAGCGAGTGTTATTTGTATTATGGTTTAAATCCTCCCACGTTTAGCAGAGGTATTTGTCCAATGAACCATTGATGCCGCCGTTGCAATAACGGCCAGTCTCCATCCCCCCAGTAGCAAGGATCGTCTTTGAAATGGTTCTTGGGAGGGTTCTAGAGAGAGTTCTTGGCATCGTTGGAATCACACATGACAAATACCTATCTCACCTTAAAAGGTGTTTCCTACGTTCTGTCGGATGGCAGAACGCTTTTCACTGATCTTCACGAGCAGTTCGATAACCGCCCAACCGGGTTGGTGGGGCGTAATGGTGTCGGCAAAACAGTCCTAGCCCAAATCCTCGCGGGCCTAGTGCAGCCAACCACTGGCCATTGTCAGCGCCCCGGCAGCGTCCATTACCTTGCCCAGCAGGTGGCGCAGCCGCAGGGCGCTTGTGTCGCTGATCTTGCCGGTGTTCGAACAACGCTGGATGCGCTGGCACGCATTGAGGCGGGCAGCACAGCGCCGGAGGATTTTGAGACAGTCGAGGATCGTTGGGATATGCCCC
>NZ_JABUZF010000274.1:0-3982 GCF_014897885.1 Halomonas sp. 3D7M
TCAGGGGTAATAAACAATGAGAACATAAAAGAATCTTTCAGAATTTGGATGGTAAAAAATGGCTTACCTGAAAAAACTGCGTCATCTTATTCGGAAACAGGAATCACCTTTTGTAACAAATATTTATCTAGAATTAATATAAACGAAGAAAATCTTTATAAACTAAACCACAAACAAGTACTAAATACACTTAATGAATTAAAGAAAATAAATGATTGGTTGCAGGCAGATAAGAATGATAATTCGATGTATAGTGGTGCTTGTAAAAAATTAGCAGAGTTTCTGAAATATAAAAACAATACCACTCTTTCTTCTCTGCCCAAACCCTTCCTACTCCTGGCTGGTATCTCAGGAACTGGCAAAACCCGCTTTGTTCGTGAGCAGGCAAAATCCACGGGCCAATTTAATGAAACCTATTGTTTAACTTCGGTGCGCCCTGATTGGCATGAACCGAGTGATCTATTGGGGTATATTTCTCGACTCTCGAGTAGCGGCCAGGCGGAATATATTACTACAGATGTACTTCAATTTATTGCCAAAGCCTGGCGTGCCATCGCCGATAGTAACTTAACGATTGATGTACAAAATAGTGATGACCATGGCGAGCGTCTGGTGGTCAGTGGTGACCGTGGTGCTCTACAAGCCGTGTTGCCCTATTGGCTATGCTTAGATGAAATGAATCTTGCACCTGTTGAGCAGTATTTTGCCGATTACCTATCGGTGCTCGAAACCCGTGAATGGGATTGGGATGAAGATACCTTCATTTACAGCAGCGATGCATTATTAAAGCCTGCTACGATTAGCGCCGTTGCGGATACGGATAAATTAAGAGTCGATTTGGGCTTTGAGTTACCAGACTACGACGATCTTTGGCAGCTAATCTGTCAGTATGGCTTAGCAATTCCATTCAACTTAATGGTTGCTGGCACGGTTAATATGGATGAAACCACCCATGGCTTTTCGCGCAAAGTAATCGATCGCGCCCTAAGCTTTGATTTTGGTGAATTTTTCCCCAATGATTACGATACTTTCTTTGCTCCAACCAGTCATAACAAATCACTCGGTTACCCTATTTGGTCACAAGCGCGAAAAGATGATTTAGCCAATACCTGTGATGCCGATGGATCGCAAACATTGGCATTTTTGAGTGCCGTGAATACGGTATTGAAGACCACCCCGTTTGAATTGGCCTACCGTGCACTTAATGAGTTATTACTGGCCGTAGTCAGCACCCAGCCACAGGACGAGCTAACCCTGAAAGCCGTATGGGATGATTTTATGATGTGTAAAGTACTGCCTAGGATTGAAGGAGATAGCGATAAGCTAACTACAGCAGCAGGTGGAGATATGTTGGCGGAGCTGAATAACGTATTGACGGAGCAATTGTCGCCTATCTGGAATGCTGATGACAATAATGATTCGGCCCATCAGCGACCCGATCTGTATAGAGAACAAGCACTGGACGTAGAAGCAACAGAAGACGAGAAAGTACTGCGCATTGCTTGTCGCTCAAAAGGTAAGCTCTCATGGATGAAACAACGCTTGGATAGCGTGACGTTTACGAGTTTCTGGCCGTGATTTTTGGCTGTAACGCTAAGCACGGTAGAGGTAAAGCGAAAGGAGTGGCGAGGAATGCCTGAGTTAATACGATTACAAACACCTGATTTTGAGTTTTCGGTTTGGGCTAACGATATCAGCGCGCGCGCAAAAGTGTATCAGGCCACTGTGGCCGAAAGAGCCAGCCTAACGCTTGAGTATGCAGAGAGCGATGCAGCCCTTCGCTTTGCCCCAGAAGTTGAACTTGTTGATATCGCAGTTATTGATGAGCAGAACAGTAGCCTTGAACTTGATAACAGCCATGCACAAACTGTTTTGGCGACAAGTGTCACTGCGCCTGAAAAATGCTCAACATTCACTTTAAATACACCTTTGTTTTTTGAAAATACTCAATATCAGTTTGAATGGGTGTTCTTGCAAGCCGTATCCGATGCATACTTGGTACATCGTAGCCAAAGCGTCAGCGAAGCGTTTCGCTTTGCCAAACAACGGGGGCCTATTCCCGCACGTTTAACAGGCACCATTAATACTGGCAATGATGTTGGCTGGATGCGCTTACCACTATCATTTGAGGCAGAAGGTAAAACCCACACACAGCATATTGCTTTTGAAGTGTTGCCTACCAAGATGGCGCTACATCACGATTTACCAGCCATGTACCAGGCAATTGATGCTGTTTACCCGCTTTGGCGCTTTAGCTTGGTAGAAAAAACCGAGCAAGATGCAGCAGCCAGCAAACAACGAGGGCACTTTCCACTGATGTGGCTGGCCAACTTTGCTGCTTTAAGGGAACGCTTTGAACAAGGCCTAAAGTTAATCTGTGCTGCCCCGCATAGCCGTTTACAACCAACAATTTCCAATGTTAAGGCGGCAAAATTAAAAGGGCGCCTACCCTACAGGCTCGCTGAGCAAGTTAAGCGAGACTTTGCCAATGGTCAATATGATAAACGTTATCGGGTAGAGAAGAAGCAGCTTAGCGTAGATACACCTGAAAACCGTTTTATTAAGATGGCGGTTACCCAGTGTAAACGACAACTGGCCAAGTTTGAGGCTACGCTGCGTGCTAGCAATCAAGCACCAGAACGCCAACGCTTATCGAATTTTTTTTTAAATGAACTGCATAGCTGGCAACTACCGATACAAAAGGTTCTGAATCTAAGCTTCTTAAAAGAGGTAAGTGCTTACGGTGGTCTAAGCCATGAATCTCTTGTGCTGCAACAAAAAACAGGGTACAGCGCGGTATACCGAGTGTGGCAAGAACTGAGGTTTTATTTGGATGTGTTTGGCAATCAGTCGAGCATTTCAATGAAATCGGTGGCCGAAATTTATGAGGTATGGTGTTTTCTGTGTCTGAAACAGATTTTAGAGCAGAATCTTGGCTTTGAATTAGTCAGCAATAGCATAGCAACATTGTCACAAAATGAGTTTTTCGAATATCAGCTAAAAGATGGTTTCGCCGGTGCATTTCAATTTAAACGCGATGATGGTGTCACGGCAAGGCTGGCTCATGAACCAAAGTTCACCAACAAAGGGCTGTCCATTCGTTCTTACTTGGTAAACCAAGAACCAGATATTGTATTAGAAGTCACCTTGCCCAAGACGGATGGTTCAGACGAAGAGCAGCAGTTTATCTGGTTATTCGATGCGAAATACCGCATTAAAACTAATAAAAATCGTTTTGACAACAGCGAAGAAAATATTTCGCAAACAGATTACGTACCCGACGATGCTATTAATCAAATGCACCGTTATCGGGATGCGTTAATTCGCTTGTCTGTACCCGATAACAAGACTCAGAAATCAAATGACTACACTGCAGCCAAACTCCAGAAGAAAAGCCGGCCAGTATTTGGTGCCTTTGCTTTGTACCCAGGTTTTTTTGATCAAGTTAATGACACTAACCCATATGCTGATGCGATTGAATAGGTCAGCATAGGCGCGTTTGCTCTTTTACCTTCGCAAACCGAGAACAGCTACTGTGGTCACAAGTGGTTGCTTGACTTTTTGCAGGCGCAAATCGGTACAGCCCCAAGCAGCAAAACTGCGCAGCATGATGAAACCATTTACCCTATAGCTGGTATGGCAGAGCGTTTATATATGCAGGAAGCAGCGCGTATACCTTATTACGGTATGCGCCAAGTTCTTTATCCTGACCTAACTATGACAGTTGCACTGGGAGGCCAGCGAGGCCGCGACAGTAGTTACTTTAACGCATTTGAGCAGGGTACTGCACAGTGGTATCACCTACCGCAAAAAACCTTCTTGGCTAAATTTAAGCAGCATATTGCTGAAGAAATTTGCTACTTGGCTTTAGCATCGACATCTGACATCCAAAGAGCTACCAAGCAAATAGATAAGTTATGGCCGGTAAAGCGAGTATCCGTATTACCACGCTATGCTATTAAGTGCTTATTCAAAATTAATC
>NZ_JABUZF010000273.1:0-849 GCF_014897885.1 Halomonas sp. 3D7M
AACGTCGCGGAATGGACGCTTACTTCTCGGAAGCAAGTTATTACCTTTGGCGCAGCAGGTTTGGCGGCATGAGCGTCCCCGATGCCAAGCGACTGAAAGAGCTTGAAGCCGAAAATGGACGCCTGAAAAAGCTGCTCGCGGAGTCGCTATTGGAGATGGAGGTCACTCGCGAGGCGCTGAGAAAAAAGTGGTGAGCGCCCCGGCACGTCGAGACGTGGTGCGTTTTATGGTGTCACGTGGCCTGAGTGAGCGCCGAGCGCTCCGTGTCATGCGTATGAGTGCCAGTGCATTGCGCTACCAACCGGCTCCTGACCGCAATGAGACATTACGTGAACGCATTGTTGCCTTGGCACACCGACATCGTCGTTACGGCGCGGGCATGATCTACCTGAAGCTGCGTCAAGCCGGTTAACAGGTCAATCACAAGCGCGTCGAACGCCTCTACGCGGCGGCTCGGTTGCAGGTAAAGCGACGCAAGCGTAAGAAGATTCCCCTGTCTGAACGCAAGCCCCTGGGCCGCCCTGGTGCTGCCAATCAGGTCTGGTCAATGGATTTTGTGTTTGACCGCACGGCGGAAGGGAGAGTGATCAAGAACCTCACTATTGTCGACGACGCTACCCATGAAGCCGTGGCTATCGTGCCTGACCGTGCCATTGACGGGCTGTCGTTAACACGGATTCTGGATCATCTAGCGCTACAACGTGGGCTTCCAAGTGCCCTTCGTACGGATAATGGGAAGGAGTTCTGCGGACGCGCCATGCTGACGTGGGCTCATCAACGTGGTGTTACCCTTTTTTTAATCGAACCTGGAAAGCCCAATCAAAAGTAAGCGCCATTAAACCGACCCAC
>NZ_JABUZF010000278.1:0-26126 GCF_014897885.1 Halomonas sp. 3D7M
ACGCCTCACCCTACTCGATATTTTGACTAAGGTTATGCCTCTTCCTCGGCTTGTGTCGCTGTTGTGAGCTCAATTTCTTCGAATAATCCATCAAGCTCCACAGGCTCTTCTTCAGCAGGGGCTGGTGCTGGTGCTTGAGGGCCATACAGCGCTATAAGGCGACCATCCGGATTTTCTACAGCTAGTTTTACCTGGGCATAGTCAACTTCTGCTTGGTCTTCAGCCAGTTCGCTTACTCGTTCGATGGCATTAAGCAGTGGCTCAAAATCGCCAACGTTTTCTTCAAGCTGAGGGTAAGACTGCACAAACAGTGTGCCGTCCGCTGCCCAGCCTGCTTTAAACGGTGCATCCATCAAGTTGACTTGAGTGCCGGTAGGCATGCGCTCGTAGAGCGATTTGATATCTTCGGGGAACATGCGGATGCAGCCGCGGCTGACCCGCATGCCCACGCCTTCAGGGCGGTTGGTACCATGAATCAGGTAGCTAGGCATCGCCAGCAATATAGCGTGACGACCCAGTGGGTTGTTGGGGCCAGCAGGCACAATAGACGGGGCTGGCTCGCCACGTGCAGCTGCTTCACGACGCATAGAGGCTGGCGGCGCCCAGGCAGGATCTTTTACCTTTACGGTCGTGCGGGTAATGCCGACCGGTGTGGCAAATTCCTCACGGCCAACACTGACAGGGTAGGTTTCAACAATGCCGGGGTTGTCAGCCGGATAATAATAGAGTCGCAGTTCAGACAAATTTACGACCACGCCTTCGCGGGGTGCAGGCGGTAAAATATAGCGCGCAGGTATAACGATTTCTGTGCCTTCCCCAGGTACCCACATGCTGACGCCTGGGTTGGCCATACGAATTTCTTCGTAGCCAATGTTATGGCGTCGCGCGATATCGATGAGTGTGTCTTCAGGATCTTCTACGACGACGGTGTAGTGTTCTCCAATAATGTCGCCTTCTTCAGGAAGACGAAAATGGCCGCGGGGTAGTTCTCTTTGCTCAGCGAGCTGGTCAGCGCTGGTAAGCGCCTCTTCTGTAGCAGGGGCTGAGCCTTCAGCTGTATCGGCTGAGGGCTGTGCATAAATAGGGGTAGAGAGGCTTGCTGTAAGTAAGACAGCTAAGCTCGTTGGGCCCCAGGCGTTATATAGCTTACGAATGTTCATGGTGGTTCCTAATTAATTTATGCGCCACATTGCTGCAAACTAGCATTGTCATGGGCGGCAGTTAGAGGGCCGTGCGTAGGGCTTTCATACAAGTTTGCCCCAAGGTTCACGCCGCCGCTACTTTTTGATTGAGTGTTGTAAGCAGAGCTTCGACTTTATCAAAACGCTGTTCGGTAGTTTCCATTGGGAATTCAAACCGTAAAGTGTCTGAGCCATCCAGTCGGTAGTGCTGTGGCGATTTTTGAATGAGTGTCACAAGTGTTAATGGATCGACCTGGGTAGAGCCGTTGAAAAGTACTCGTCCACGGTTTTCACCGGCTTCAATGCGCGCGACACCTAGTTGTTCAGCGCGGTGGCGAAGCCTAGTCTGGCGTATCAGGTTCTTCAAGGGCTGAGGAAGGAGTCCAAAGCGATCAATAAGCTCGACTTGTAGCTCCTTAAGCTCAGCGTCGCTCTGGGTGTTGGCGATACGTTTATACATCACCAGGCGCTGTTGTACGTCGTGAATATAGTCATCTGGAATCAATGCTGGCAGATTGAGGCTAATCTCGACACCGGTGTTGAAGGGGGCGTCAATATTAGGCGTTTTGCCCGCACGAATAGCCTTCACCGCGCGATCCAGCATTTCCATGTAAAGCGTGTAGCCGATGGTTTCCATTTGGCCGCTCTGCTCGTCGCCCAGGAGCTCGCCTGCGCCACGTATCTCCATGTCGTGACTTGCTAAGGTGAAACCAGCACCGAGATCATCAGAGGCGCTAATCGCTTCCAGGCGCTTTACGGCATCTCGTGTCATTGCCTTGGGGGGCGGCGTTAGTAGGTAAGCATATGCTTGGTGGTGGCTGCGTCCAACGCGGCCACGCAGTTGGTGTAGCTGGGCCAAGCCAAACTTATCGGCGCGCTCAATCAGAATCGTGTTGGCGCTGGGCACGTCAATGCCCGTTTCGATAATGGTAGAGCACACCAGTACATTGAAGCGACGATGATAGAAGTCTGACATGACTCGCTCAAGGCTGCGCTCGGGTAATTGGCCGTGAGCAACAGCAACCCGTGCCTCTGGCACCAGTTCGCGGATTTGTTCGGCAGCGTTTTCAATCGTTTTGACTTCATTGTGCAAAAAGTAGACTTGTCCGCCACGTAATATTTCACGCAGCAGGGCTTCTTTAATGACGCTGCTGTCTCGCTGTTGCACAAACGTTTTGACCGATAAGCGTCGTGCGGGTGGGGTGGCAATAATCGAGAGGTCTCGGATGCCGCTCATGGCCATATTTAAGGTGCGCGGAATCGGTGTTGCGGTGAGCGTCAGAATGTCGATTTCGGCGCGCAGCGTTTTGAGTTTTTCTTTCTGTGCGACCCCAAAGCGGTGCTCTTCGTCGATAATTAAAAGCCCCATTTTGGGCAGCTCAACGCTTTTAGACAGCAGTTTGTGAGTGCCTATTACGATGTCAGTTTGGCCATTTTTGATGCTTTCCAAGGTTTGCGTCATTTCCTTGCCGCCTGTGAAGCGCGAAATAAGACTAATATTCACAGCGGTGTCGGCAAAGCGGTCGCGGAAGTTCTCAAAGTGCTGGCGGGCTAACAGAGTGGTGGGCACAAGCACCACTACTTGGCGACCGGTTTGAACGGCCAGGAATGCAGCACGCATGGCGACTTCGGTCTTGCCAAAGCCTACATCGCCACAAACGACGCGATCCATTGGCTGAGGAGAGATCATGTCGCTTATAACTGCTTCAATGGCGGCCTGCTGGTCAGGGGTTTCTTCAAATGGGAAGCTGGCAGAGAAGCGAACGTAGTCATCGCCCGGCGTATCATAAATGAAGCCTTCCTGAGCCTCCCTCCGGGCGTAGATGTCGAGTAGTTCAGCGGCAGTGTCGCGGATTTTCTCAGCCGCTTTACGACGTGCCTTTTCCCACTGATCTGAGCCTAACCTGTGCAGCGGAGCGAGTTCGTCATCAGCGCCGCTATAGCGAGAAATAAGATGCAAGCTATCGACCGGGACATAAAGCTTGGCGCCGTCGGCATATGAAAGCGCCAGGAATTCGTTAGCTTGACCGCCAGCTTCAAGGGTTTCCAGCCCCAAGTAGCGGCCGACGCCATGTGCTTGGTGAACAACCGGTGCGCCTTCTCGTAACTCAGATAAATGGCGCACGGCCAATTCGTTGTCGTCGGTCGCTTTTTCTCGCCGCCGACTCTGGCGCACGACATCGCCAAAGAGCTCGGTCTCGCTGATCACCGCGACATTCGGTTCGGTAAGCCACAAGCCGCTGCCTACCAAGCTTTCAGTAATGGCAATGCGATCAGTGCTGCTTAAAAAGTCTTGGAAGCTGTCAATATGGGGCAGGCTTAATTTAAGCGGCGCCAATACTTCTTCTAACGCTTCTCTGCGTCCCCGTGACTCGGCAACAAACAGTACCCGCGTAGCTTGCTGCGCATCCAGAAAGGTAGCCAGTTCGTTAAGGGGTTGCTTGGCGCGAGCGTTAATTGCCAGCGAGGGTAGTGCTTGGGCTTTCGGCGCCAGGGCATGGCGTTGCGTGTTGTCTTCGGTTAGTTCGATTCGGGGGCGAGCTTTGATCGCCGAAAAAGCGTCATTAACGGGAATGAACGCGCGAAGCGGTGGTAAAAGGGGGCGTGTTGGGTCAACACCCAAATTCTCGTAACGTGATTCAATAGACTGCCAGTGTTGCTCAGCGGCTTCGAATACACCTGGCAACAGTGCTACACGGGTGTCATCGGTAACGTGCTCAAATAAAGAAGCGGTTTCGTCGAAGAACAGTGGCAAATATTGTTCCAAGCCCGGGGAGGGGATGGCTTTCAGTGCATCGTTATAGAGAGGGCACTGGCGCGGATCAACATCAAAAAGCGTTTCAAACTGTTCCCGGAAGCAAGCAGTGGCGCTGCGGCTGAGTGAGTACTCATGAGCTGGGAGTAGCTCAATCACATCGACTTTATGGGTAGAGCGCTGATTGCCAGGGTCGAAATGGCGTAATGTATCGATTTCGTCATCAAACAAATCGATACGAATTGGCTCATCCATACCCATGGCGAAAAGGTCGATGATTGCGCCGCGCATGGCGTATTCGCCAGGCTCGTAGACCGTTTCTACGGCACGATAACCTGCCCGCGATAGCGATTCGCGAAATGTTTCCCGATTTAGTTTGGCGCCCGCTTTTAGCGTCATCACGCGCCCAGCGATGTATGATACGGGGGGCAAGCGCTGCATCAGCGTATTGATTGGCACCAGCACAATGCCGCGTACGCCATCCTGCAGTAAGCGCAGCGTGCGTAGGCGTGACGAGATAATATCCTGGTGCGGGGAGAAGCTGTCATAAGGCAGCGTTTCCCAATCTGGAAAGGGCAGGACGGGAACATTGCTATAGAATGCCAGATCCTGTTCCAGGCGCTGTGCGCTGGCAGTATTCGGCGTAATAACCAATAATGGTGCGCTTAACGCGACCTGAGCCAGCGCCAGGGCAGTTGCACTGCCCGGCGGCGCTGTTAGGTAGAGCGTGTCGCGAATCCCTTTGGGCTGGGGCGGTTCGAGCAGAGAAAAAGAGGACATAGTCACGGTATCGTTTTGCGCTGAAACGGAATCTGGATCATACACGATCAGTACTTTCAGGCAGAGGCCTGCGCAAAGCAACCACTAGTAGTTAAGTAAGCCTTGTGGTTTCGATACACTATTGTGGTTTGTAGTCAATCCGCTTTTTCTGTAATACCCCTACATGTTGTGCGACTATCCATTCATTGCGGCATGTTGGTAAGCCCAGGATAATGTTCTAAGAAATTTCTTTTCACTACCCAATGAGGCCGCACGTGAGTCAGCAAGCTCTCGAAAACGTTTTTCAGGAATGGCAAAGCAACGAAGCTCTGGCTGAGCAAATGATTCCACTGGTGGGCCAGCTGTATCGCCAAAACAATGTTGTCGCCACTATGTTCGGTCGCTCCCTGATTAAGCGGTCAGTCATTCGCATCCTCAAAGATCACCGCTTTGTACGCAAAATTGAAGGCACTGAGCTATCTGTTGAAGATACGTTCCCCATCGTAAAAGCGATGAGCGAGATGAACCTCGGGCCTGCTCATGTTGACGTTGGTAAGCTGGCCGTTAACTTTAAGCGCCAGGGTGGTAGTGATCTTGATGCTTTCCTGCGTGAAGAGCTTGCTGAAATTATTGATGGCTTTCAGCCGAATGGCAGTAAAGGCGAGCCTCAAGATGTAGTGCTTTATGGCTTTGGCCGTATTGGTCGTTTGCTGGCGCGAGTAATGGTCGAAAAAGCGGGCGGCGGTAATCTGTTGCGTTTGCGGGCCATTGTTGTGCGTGGCCGCGGCGATGTGGCAAAAGACCTTGAGAAGCGTGCCAGCCTACTGCGTCGTGATTCGGTACATGGGCCTTTCGATGGCACGATTACCGTCGACGTTGAAGCGCGTACACTGATTGTCAATGGTAATGTGATTCAGGTTATTTACGCCGATTCACCTAGTGAAATTGATTACACTGCCTACGGTATCGACAACGCTGTAATTGTTGATAACACCGGTATCTGGCGCGACGAGGCTGGCTTGGGTCAGCATCTTGAGTGCAAGGGTGCTAAGAAAGCATTGTTAACGGCTCCTGGCAAAGGCGATATCAAAAATATCGTATTCGGCATTAATCATGAAACGATTGGCGATAATGACCGTATTGTGTCGGCAGCGTCCTGTACTACCAACGCCATTGTGCCAGTGCTAAAAGCGCTAAATGATGAATATGGCGTAGTGACGGGGCATGTAGAGACCGTGCACGCCTACACCAACGATCAAAACCTGATCGATAATTACCACAAAGGCGACCGTCGTGGACGTAGTGCGGCGCTGAATATGGTATTGACCGAAACAGGTGCAGCAAAAGCGGTCGCAAAAGCGCTACCTGAACTTGAAGGTAAGCTCACAGGTAACGCCATTCGCGTGCCTACGCCCAATGTTTCTATGGCTATTTTGAATTTAACCTTGGAAAAGGGCACCGATGCAGAGGCGTTGAACGATTACCTGCGTCGCGTATCGATTGATTCTTCCTACCAGAAGCAGATTGACTTCGTTGATTCAGCAGAAGTTGTATCGTCTGACTTTGTTGGCAATCGTCATGCGGGTATTGTCGATGCTAAAGCCACCATCGCAAACGGTAACCACGCCGTCGTTTATGTGTGGTATGACAATGAATTTGGCTATAGCTGCCAAGTTATTCGTATTCTTCAGCATATGTCTAATGTGAAGTTTTTGAAGCTGCCGCATTAAGCCGTTTGAGCATTAATGGCGTTTAAGCAGCAGTTAATGCGCTTTTAACCGCTAAGTTGTGCCAAAAGCCACCTCCGGGTGGCTTTTTTTGTGTTGAAAGTGAGATCAGCTCAAGCGTCTATAGCACTTTAGGAGGCTGTCAGGGATGTGGTCATTGGCCGCGCTTATCTTTATAATACGATGGATTTTTCGGGGTGGTTCAAGCGTGCTTGAGCCTGACTGGTAACAATCTGAACAGACAATAAAAATTTACTGAACAGAAATAAGCATTCGAACCCCTTACCTTCGTATATCCGATCCATCAACTGGGCGAGACTATGATCGAAGTCAAAAAAGGCCTGGATCTCCCCATCACGGGAGCGCCCGAGCAGCATATTGAAGATGCGCGGCCTGTGCGCCACGTGGCAATCCTGGGCACCGACTACGTTGGCATGAAGCCGACGATGGAAGTTCAGGAAGGGGATAAGGTCAAACTGGGCCAATTACTCTTCACCGATAAGAAAATTGATGGTGTACGCTTTACAGCGCCCGCCAGCGGTGAAGTCGTGGCTATTAACCGTGGCGAAAAGAGACGTCTGCTGTCTGTCGTTATTAAAGTCGATGAAAATGAAGAAGCGATGACATTTGCTTCTCATGATCGTGACGCTTTAGGGCAGCTTGAACGTCAATCTGTTGTTGATCAACTGGTTGAGTCAGGGCTTTGGACTGCTTTGCGCACCCGGCCTTTCTCTCGCACGCCAGCTATCGACAGCACACCTACCGATATTTTTGTTACTGCTGTGGATACTCATCCACTTAGCGCTGACCCTGCGGTAGTGATCAACGAAAACTCCCAAGCATTTGAAGACGGCCTCAAGGTGCTAACCCGCCTGACCGAGGGCAACGTTTTTCTGTGTACGGGTGCTAATGCTTCCATTCCTGGTGGTAATGTCAGCGGCGTAAAGACTGAGAGCTTTGCTGGCCCGCATCCGGCAGGTTTGGTAGGAACGCATATTCATTATCTTTCACCGGTAGCCCTGCACAAAAAAGTGTGGCACATCGGTTATCAGGATGTGATTGCGTTCGGCAAGCTGTTTGTAGAAGGCAAGCTTGATACAAGCCGTATTATTGCTGTCGGCGGCCCGCGTGCTGAAAATCCTCGTTTATTGCGCACCCGTATTGGTGCCAGTACGGAGGAGTTGTTAGCAGGTGAGGTCATCAAACCCGATGACACCCGTGTTATTTCAGGTTCTGTGTTCTCTGGTGCTTCCGCTGAAGGGAGTCTGACTTACTTGGGACGTTTCCATAACCAAGTAAGCTTGCTCGAGGAAGGTAACAAGCGCACCTTCTTGGGATGGATGTCTATGGGGGCTAATCGGCACTCAATCATGGGCATTTACATTTCTAAGATTAAAGGCCTGAGCAATTATGCACCAACCACGTCAACCAATGGCTCTGAACGTGCCATGGTACCGATCGGTGCATATGAAGCCATTATGCCTCTGGATGTTATGCCAACACAGCTGCTACGCACGCTGATCGTGGGTGACATTGAAGTTGCCATGCAACTTGGGTGTCTTGAGTTAGACGAAGAGGATTTGGCACTGTGTACCTATGTTTGCCCAGGCAAATACGAGTACGGCCCTATCCTGCGTGACAATCTCACCATGATCGAGAAAGAGGCCTGATGATGGGTATTCGACAAACACTCGATAATCTCGAGCCGCACTTCCATAAAGGTGGTAAGTACGAAAAGTTCTACCCGCTCTATGAAGCGGTAGATACTATTTTCTACTCGCCCCCCAGTGTTGCAAAAACCACCGCCCACGTGCGTGACGGTATCGATCTAAAGCGCATCATGATCACCGTTTGGCTGTGTACTTTCCCGGCGATGTTCTTCGGTATGTGGAACGCTGGCTGGCAGGCCAACACCGCTATTGATGCAGGCTATGCATCAATGAACGGCTGGCGTGAAGCGATCATGATGACCCTGGCGGGTGGACATGACCCCAGCAGCTTATGGGCTAACTTTGTCCTCGGTGCGACCTACTTCTTGCCGATCTATCTTGTCACGTTTGCGGTGGGTGGTTTTTGGGAAGTACTGTTCGCAATCAAACGTGGTCATGAGGTTAACGAAGGTTTCTTCGTAACGTCGGTACTGTTTGCGCTGATTCTGCCGGCGACTATTCCGCTTTGGCAGGTTGCTCTGGGTATCACCTTTGGTGTGGTAATCGGTAAAGAGATCTTCGGCGGCACGGGTAAAAACTTCTTGAACCCCGCGCTTACTGGCCGTGCGTTCCTTTACTTTGCCTACCCAGCGCAAATCTCAGGGGATGCCGTATGGGTAGCCGCTGATGGCTACACTGGTGCAACTGCGCTCTCCATGGCGTTCCAAGACGGTATGACTGCGCTGACTGATACCATGAGCTGGTGGGATGCTTTCCTTGGCTTTATCCCTGGTTCAGTGGGTGAGGTCTCGACACTGGCGATCTTCATTGGTGCGGCAGTACTGCTGTGGACGCGTATTGCATCATGGCGAATCATGCTGGGTGTTCTTCTGGGCATGGTCGTCACCAGTACGCTGTTTAATCTGATTGGTTCTGACAGCAACCCCATGTTTGCAATGCCCTGGTACTGGCATTTGGTGATTGGTGGCTTCGCTTTCGGCATGGTGTTTATGGCAACGGACCCGGTGTCTGCTTCCATGACTAACCAGGGGCGCTTGGTGTTTGGTGCGTTGATCGGTGTGATGACCGTTCTGATCCGTGTGGTAAACCCCGCCTTTCCTGAGGGCATCATGCTGGCCATTCTGTTCGCTAACTTATTTGCGCCGCTGATTGACCACATGTTCGTCCAGGCCAATATTAAACGCCGTCTCAAGCGGACTGGCGTAGCGGCCGAGGAGAATGCCTAATGGCACAAGGTAACAACTCCATCAAAAAGATCCTAACCGTAGCGTTTTCGCTGTGTATCGTGTGCTCGGTAATCGTTTCGACGGCTGCCGTTGCGCTGCGACCTATGCAGCAGCTCAACCAGGAATTGGATCGTAAAACCAACATTCTTAACGTGGCGGGTCTCTATGAGCCGGGCATGGATGTTGAGGAAGCGTTCAGCACGCAAATTACCGCACGTGTAGTTGAGCTGGATACCGGTGAGTACACCGATCAATTCGACCCAGCTACCTTCGATGGCTTTGAAGCCTCGAGTGATCCTGCAACGGGTCGTACGCTTTCCGGTGATCGCGACATTGCAGGCCTGTCTCGTGTTGAGAACTTCGCGACTGTTTATCTTGTCGGTGATGCTGAAAACCCCGAGCAGATTGTTCTGCCCATTCGTGGGCAAGGACTCTGGGGCCGTATGATGGGCTTCCTCGCGGTTGAAGGCGACGGTAACACTATCGTCAGTATCACTTACTACGACCATAGCGAAACGCCGGGTCTCGGTGCTGAGGTAAATAATCCGCGCTGGCAAGCTCAATGGGAAGGTAAGAAGATTTACGACGAAGAGGGCGACCTCTCACCGGAAATCCACCTGACCAAAGGCGGCGCAAGCAACGAGTACGAAGTTGATGCGCTTTCTGGTGCAACGCTAACCAGTAACGGCGTGACCAACATGCTGCAGTTCTGGTTCAGCGAAGAGGCTTTCGCTCCGTATTTGGCTAACTTCCGTAGTGGTACTGAACCAGAAGATGCCGAAGACACCGATACCGACTTCGACGACGTTGAGGGGGCTTGATCATGGCGGATGTAAATGCAAAAAGCGTTTTAACGGCGCCGATTTTTAAGAACAACCCCATTGCACTACAAATTTTGGGGATCTGTTCTGCTCTAGCGGTTACGACCAGCATGAGCGTATCGCTGGTAATGGCGCTAGCGGTTACTTTTGTAACGGCCTTTTCGAACTTGTTCGTATCGTTGATCCGGAACCATATTCCGTCTTCGATCCGTATCATTGTTCAAATGACCATTATTGCGTCGCTGGTTATTGTGGTTGACCAGATCCTCAAAGCTTACGCTTACGAAATGTCTAAGCAGCTGTCAGTTTTTGTGGGCCTGATCATCACCAACTGTATCGTAATGGGCCGTGCGGAAGGTTTTGCGATGTCCAATACGCCGAGCATGTCGTTCCTTGACGGTATCGGTAACGGCTTGGGCTACGGCTTAATCTTAATGATCGTTGGCTTCTTCCGTGAGTTGCTGGGTGCTGGCAGCATCTTTGGCTTTACCGTCCTACCAACAGTGCAAAATGGTGGTTGGTATGTGCCCAATGGTCTGCTGCTCCTGCCGCCCTCTGCCTTCTTTATTATCGGTTTGCTGATCTGGGTTTTACGTTCAGTCAATCCTGAGCAGGTAGAAGAGAACGAGTTCAAAATGAAGCACAACACCAAGCCGAAGGAGGCCGTGTAACATGGAACACTATCTAAGCCTTTTCGTTGCTTCGGTTTTTGTTGAAAACTTGGCGCTGGCCTTCTTCTTAGGGATGTGTACATTCCTGGCGGTATCTAAGAAGGTTTCCGCTGCATTTGGCCTCGGGATTGCCGTTATTGTCGTACTGACAATCTCGGTTCCGGTCAACAATCTAGTGTTCAACCTGCTGCTGGCTGAAGGCGCTTTGTCTTGGACTGGCATAAGCGGTGCTGAAAACATCGATCTTTCATTCCTGGGTCTTCTGAGCTACATCGGCGTTATTGCCGCACTGGTTCAGATTCTGGAAATGTTCCTCGATAAATATGTTCCTGCGCTATACAACGCGCTGGGCGTATTCCTGCCGCTGATTACCGTTAACTGCGCCATCCTAGGTGGCGTACTGTTCATGGTTGAGCGTAACTACAACTTCGGTGAATCCGTAATCTACGGTTTCGGTTCTGGTGTTGGCTGGGCGCTTGCGATTACAGCGTTGGCTGGTATCCGTGAAAAGCTGAAGTATAGCGACGTGCCTGGCGGTCTTCAGGGTCTTGGCATCACGTTTATTACCGTTGGCTTAATGTCGTTGGGCTTTATGTCCTTCTCAGGCATTCAGCTTTAATCGGAGCCGGTTTTCTCGGCAGCTCAGGCTGCCGAGGTACAGAAAACCTTCAGCAATAGGAAACCGACATGGTTGATACATCTGTCATCTTGCTCGGTGTTGTCATGTTCACGGTCATCGTTATTAGCTTAACGGCGATCATTTTGGCAGCGCGCAGCAAGCTAGTGAGTAGCGGGGACGTGACGATTGAAGTCAACGGCGACCCCGAGCACACCCTGCAGACTCAGGCTGGTGGTAAGCTTCTTAACACCTTAGCTGCAAACGGAATCTTTCTTTCCTCTGCCTGTGGTGGCGGCGGTTCTTGCGCTCAGTGTAAGTGCCGAGTAGAAGAGGGCGGCGGCTCCATTTTGCCGACGGAAGAATCTCACTTCACTATGCGTGAAAAGAAAGAAGGCTGGCGTCTGTCTTGTCAGGTTCCTGTGAAGCAGGACATGAAAGTAGAAGTGCCTGAAGAAGTCTTCGGCGTTAAGAAGTGGGAGTGTGAAGTTACCGCGAACCCCAACGTTGCGACCTTCATTAAAGAGTTGAACCTGAAGCTGCCCGAAGGCGAGGAAGTTGCCTTCCGCGCCGGTGGTTATGTACAGCTGGTAGCGCCGCCTTACGATATTAAGTTCGCCGATTTTGACATCGAAGAAGAGTATCGTGGCGATTGGGAAAAATTTGATATGTTCAAAATTTCCCATAAGAATAACGAGGAAGTTATCCGCGCTTACTCTATGGCTAACTACCCGGATGAAAAAGGCCTCCTCAAGTTCAATATTCGTATCGCGACGCCGCCTCCGGGTACAAGCCACCCGCCGGGCCTTATGTCGACCTACGTCTTCAATTTGAAGCCGGGCGACAAAGTGACCGTTATGGGGCCGTTTGGTGAGTTCTTTGCCAAAGACACTGATGCAGAAATGATCTTTGTTGGTGGTGGTGCGGGTATGGCGCCAATGCGTAGCCACATTTTCGATCAGCTCAAACGTTTGAAGTCAGATCGTAAAATTACTTTCTGGTACGGTGCGCGCTCCTGGCGTGAAACCTTCTACAACGAAGAGTATGATCAGCTAGCCGAAGAGTTCCCGAACTTTGAGTGGCACTTGGCGCTCTCTGATCCGCAGCCAGAAGATAATTGGGAAGGGCCGACAGGCTTCATCCACAACGTATTGTACGAAAACTATCTGAAGGACCACCCAGCTCCGGAAGATTGTGAGTACTACATGTGTGGGCCGCCCATGATGAACGCGTCTGTTATCAAGCTATTGCTCGATATGGGCGTGGAACCGGAAAACATCCTGCTGGATGACTTCGGCGGTTAACAACGTGATTGTGTAAGTTGCCTTCGGGCATGAGCGGGGCTGGCCTTTTGGTCAGCCCCGTTTGTATGTGAATGGTTGAAAAACGATGAGTTGCCTGATCATTTTGAAGTGGCTGAGGTACAATAGGCATTAAAATTCTACGGCACTTAACGACATGACCGTTGTCGGCAGGTGAGCAGTTAATGCAATGCTGGGAGGTGAACATGACAATCTGGCTACTGGTATTTGGTTTTATGGCGCTGGTAATGACGGCAATGGCCGTTGGCGTCTTAATGGGCCGCAAACCTATTGCGGGTTCCTGTGGCGGATTAAATCAGTTAGGCCTAAAAGAAGGCTGTGACATCTGCGGCGGTAAAGATGAGGTTTGCGAAGAAGAAAACCGCAAGCGTGGAAGTGTACGTCGGCGTAGCGATGAAAGCCGTGGAGCTGACCTAGGTTATGACGCAACGCGTCGTTAATCTAGCCATTGGCTGCTCAGACGCTCGCTTACCGCGAGCGTTTATGTAAGTGCCATTGTTGAGAGCGCTTTTAAGTCAGGAATAAGGAGATCAAAGTCGTATGGCCGTTCACAATTACGATGTTGTGGTGATAGGTACTGGTCCCGCTGGGGAAAGCGCTGCTATTAACGCCGCCAAGCATGGCAAGCGAGTGGCGATTATTGAAAAGCAGGCCCAGGTGGGGGGTAACTGCACCCACTGGGGCACGATCCCTTCAAAAGCGCTGCGCCATCAGGTCAAACAGATCATGGCGTTCAATACCAACCGCATGTTCCGCGATATCGGTGAACCCCGCTGGTTTTCTTTCCCTAAAGTGATGGAGCGCTCGCGTGGCACCATCGATAAACAGGTCGAAATGCGCACAACGTTTTACGCGCGCAACCGCATTGATCTGTTTCATGGAGTGGCGCGTTTTAAAGATGAGCATACCGTGGTGGTGCGAGACCGGCAGGAAGGCGTGGAAGAGCTGGTAGCCAAGAAAATTGTTATTTCTACCGGCTCTCGGCCTTATCGTCCGGCGGATATTAACTTTCGTCATCCACGTATTTACTGCTCTGATACGATCCTCAGCCTTTCCCATACCCCGCGGACACTGGTGATCTTTGGGGCAGGTGTTATCGGTTGCGAGTACGCCTCTATCTTTTCGGGCCTTGGCGTTAAGGTTGATTTAATCAACAATCGCGATAGCCTGCTGTCATTTTTGGATGATGAAATCAGTGATGCGCTTTCCTACCATCTGCGTAAACACGGTGTGCTGATTCGCCATAACGAAGACTATAAAAGTGTCGAAGGTGATGAAGCTGGCGTAACCGTAAATCTGAAGTCGGGCAAGAAAATCCGCGCCGATGCGTTTCTTTGGGCGAATGGTCGTACCGGTAATACCGATAGCCTTGGACTTGAGAACATTGGCTTAGAGGCAAACGGCCGAGGCCAGCTTAGCGTTGATGAGCACTACCGCACCGCTATTTCGCATATTTACGCTGCAGGCGATGTGATTGGTTGGCCGAGTCTCGCCAGTGCTGCTTACGACCAGGGATTAAACTCCTGTAACGAGCTACTGGAAAAAGAGTATCGCTTTGTTAGTGATGTCCCCACCGGGATCTACACTATTCCTGAAATCAGCTCTTTCGGCCCCAACGAGCGTGAACTGACCGAAGCCAAAGTGCCCTACGAAGTGGGTAAGGCCTTCTTTAAAGATACTGCTCGTGCGCAAATCACCGGCGATACGGTGGGAATGCTGAAGATTTTGTTCCACCAAGACACGCTGGAGATTCTGGGTATCCATTGCTTTGGTGACCAGGCGTCGGAAATTTTGCACATCGGCCAGGCCATTATGCAGCAGGAAGGGGATGCGAATACGGTGAAGTACTTCATCAATACGACCTTCAATTACCCCACCATGGCCGAAGCGTACCGGGTGGCGGCGCAAAATGGCTTAAACCGAGTGTTTTAAAATGTTTTAAGTAGGGGGGCTATGTCCCCCATATTCACGCCTCACAAACCATCCAGCAGTTGCTGCGCGCGTGGCTGCCAGTCACCGTCTAAGGTGGCAGCCTGAGTGAGTGCTTCCCGCGCACCCTCCCTATTTTCCTTCTGAAGCCTGAGTATGGCTACATTGAGCCATGCAGCGCCCATGGCAGGGTCAAGCTGTGTGGCTGATTCGAAGGCTTCTAGCGCTGCTTGAGGTTGTTGATCGGCGTATAGCGCATTGCCGAGTGCAAATTGACCCAGCGGATTAGCAGGGAAGCGTTCTACAAAGGCTTGCCAACTGGAAAGTGTTGCTACAGGCCCATGCTGCTCCTCGTAAGCGCTAATGGCTTCCAGTGCATTGCGGGCGGTAACGCCTTCGGGCAGGCTTCCTGGTTCGCTAACCACAAACCCCCAGCGCTCACTGCGTGCCCAGGTAGCATCAAAGCGGCTAAACGACATCGTATGTCGTTCGATTTCGCCACTACGTAAAATCAGCGTTTCATTAGGTAAATCAAAACCAATGGCCACCGCGTAGTGCCACATCGGGAAAGCTGGCAAGGCGAGGTTTTGCATCACCACTACAGGGTCACCTGCTTCCAAATGGCCGAGCAATGCATCCATGGTGCCACGAACGGGGATCGCCAACTGCTTATAACGGCGCACAGTGGCTAGCATTTCAGGCTGAACGCTACCTTCTCGCCCAGGCAGAAATACCTGTGGGATTAACTGCTCAAGCCCTGCATCTACCCCCTGGTGATTGAGCGCCATTGCCAGTGTTGCTGGGCCACACTGATACGCCGTCTGGGCGTAAAACGGTACTTCGGTCAGCTCAGTTTGCGGTGCTAGGCTAGCTTTAGTGCTTTCTAACAGCACCGGGCTTCTGGCGCAGCCGCTAAGCAGAGTGGGCAGCAGCAGGGCAAGCAGTAAAACGCCCGCAAAGCGGGCGTTTAAAAGCTGTTTCATCATGGCAGTCAAATCAGCGAGTGAACGGATAAACATCGGTCAGGCCGAGAATGTCAGTCACCAGTAGGATAACGAATACCGCAAACAGGGCGCCAATCACGCCGGCGCCGGCGGGCAGCTGTTCGAGTTGTTCGGCCATTTGCTGAGCTTCTGCATCGCTTAGTGCGGCAACGCGGGCTTCAACGTCATCTAGATCGACACCCTGCTTGAGCAGCTCTTCTTGCACATCTGCACGGGCGAGAATTTCATTGATACGCTCGCGGTCAGCACCTGCGCGGTCGCCTGCTAAAACAGATTGGGTAGAGACTAAGTCTGTAGAGGTAGCGTCCATACTCTGCGGGGCTGTGGGCGCAGCGGCAACAGGTAGGCTGGTAATGACTAACGCAGCGATCAGTAAGCTTGAGAGATAAGCACGCACTTTTTTCATTGTCTTCATCCTCAGACGTATCGGGGAGCAAGGTAATTTGTAACCTGAATCAATAGTATAGAAATAAACCGTACTGGATTTAAGGCGAAAACGAAAAGTGCTAATTATTTGCACTAATGCGGTAGGTCCAAGGGGATTCAGCTAACAGCCCTTTACCGCCCGCCATGGTCATGGCTAGGTCATGAAGCCCTGGCCATAAGGG
Organism: Halomonas sp. 3D7M; assembly: GCF_014897885.1. NCBI lineage: Bacteria > Pseudomonadati > Pseudomonadota > Gammaproteobacteria > Oceanospirillales > Halomonadaceae > Halomonas > Halomonas sp. 3D7M. Next base: position 16,290 of record NZ_JABUZF010000278.1, read on the forward strand.
CACCGCAGAAGCCCCTTTCACAGCAAGATCTAACCGTTGGGCCATCAGCAGGAGTTTGTGTAAACGTTTCATTGATAGGCGACTGATCGCTTTTTGGTAAGCGGGGCGGCGTTTATCAAAAATCATTGGTTTCTGAGTTTTACACGCGTGCTCAAAGCTTTGTCCCTGATCCAAATGCTGGTGCAGCGAAAGCAGGGTGCGTAGCTCGCGACTGAGTGCCCAAAGCACGATGGGAGCTTCAACCCCTTCACTGCGCAGCCCGTTAACGATACGCGAGGTCCGGCTTGGCTCTCCTTTTAAACAGGCATCCGCAAGGTTAAACACATCAAAGCGGGTGCTGTCTTCCACGCCTTGGGCAATGCTTTCAACATTAAGGCGAGTGTTAGGTGGATGAATCAGCGCGAGTTTTTGCAGCTCTTGATCAGCGGCCAACAGATTACCTTCGGTGCGCTCACCCAATAAACGAGCCGCTTCTAGGTCAATTTGCAAACCATGCAGCGATGCGCGATCCCGCAGCCAGTAGCCTAATCGCGAAGCATCAACGGGCCATACAGGTACAAATAAACCGTGTTTATCGAGTGCTTTAAACCAAGCGCTTTTTTGTTGCTTGGCGTCTAGCTTGCCCATGCTAATCAGCAGCAAGTCGTCACTGCCATCCATCAATTCCGCATACTGTGCCAGTGCTTTACTGCCATCTTGGCCAAGTTTGTGTGTCCCCAGCCGCAGTTCCAGAAGCTTGTTAGAGGCGAATAAAGAGAGGTTACTGGCGGTTTCCAGTAGTCGACCCCAGCCGAAGTTAGGCTCTACATCAAGCACTTCCCGCTCTTCAACACCCGCTTGCCGCGCGGCTGAGCGCACGGCATCACAGGCATCACGATGTTGCAGTGGCTCATCACCGGCAACAATCACCACCTTAGGCAATTTTTTTGCTAAGGCCGCGGGAAGCTGATCCGAAAATACCTTCACTGAATGGCCTCAAGGTTCGCCAGTCTTTCGACAATGCGCTCAGCCAGTTGTCGCGTTAGCGTTTGTTCCGCTTCTTGAAAGAGGGTTTCGCGATTGAGCAGATCATCATCGCTGACCCGAATGCGTGTATCGGTCGTTATCGTTGCATTATTAAGCACATAAGCATTGTCCTCTCGCTGCTGTACGGAGAGAGACGTGCTTAGCGTTAGCTCATGTTCTTGGCTGGCACGCCCTTCGCTGCCAATACGGCGTTGGCGAAGCGTCGGTGAGCCCAGCGTGACCCGCCAGGGAGCGCCATCAGAAACCTCGCTGCTTTGCTGTAGTAACCGGATGCGTAGCTGTTGGGCCAAGGCGCTTTTGTCGTCGCCCTCTAGTGACAGAGCAGGCAGGCGCGGCATCGAACCTGAACCGCGCAAGCGAAACCCGCAGCCACTGAGCAACACCGCCGCTGAGGCGGCGATGCTGGTAGCGAGGAAACGACGGCGTGTAACGTGTTGGGATGGTTTCATCCACTCACCACAATGTTAACCAGCTTGCCGGGTACAACGATGACTTTACGAACCGTTTTACCTTCCAGATGGCGCTGGACGTTTTCGTTCTCCATCGCCAGTTGCTCGATGGCGGCTTTATCTGCGCTGGCCGGGGCTTCTAGGCGCGCGCGCAGTTTTCCGTTCACTTGCACGACTAGTTCGATACTATCGCGGGTGAGCGCGGCTTCATCCACCTTCGGCCACTGAGCTTCAATGGCGGGCTGGTCATAGCCTAATTGTTGCCACAGCGTATGGCACAGGTGCGGTGTAATGGGTGCCAGCAGCAGCACACATGCCTCAAGCGCTTCGCGACTGACCGCTAGGCCTAGCTCGGACGTATCGTCGAACTTGGCCACTGCGTTAGAGAGTTCCATTACCGCGGCAATGGCGGTATTAAAGGTAGTGCGGCGGCCAATATCATCACTGGCTTTCTTGATTGTCTCGTGGGTCTTACGACGCAGTGCTTTTTGGTCGTCGTTTAACGCATCAACCGTCAATTCGCCCGGTGTACCAGCCGCAAGGTGCTCGGTCACCTGACGCCAAATCCGTTTCAAGAAGCGGTGCGCACCTTCAACACCGGAATCCGACCACTCCAACGACTGCTCGGGCGGTGCGGCAAACATCATAAACAGGCGGACGGTATCGGCACCAAACTTGTCGATCATCGACTGAGGATCAACACCGTTGTTTTTCGATTTTGACATCTTCTCGATGCCGCCCATCTCTACCGGCAGGCCGTCGCTGATCAGAACAGCGCTTAACGGACGACCTTTCTCATCGCGTTTGACTTCTACATCAGCGGGGTTGAACCACTCTTTACCACCGTTATCTTTAAATCGGTAGAAGGTTTCCGCGATGACCATGCCCTGGGTGAGCAGTTGCTGGAACGGCTCATCGGAATCCAACATGCCGAAATCGCGCAGCAGTTTATGGAAGAAGCGAGCGTAAAGCAGATGCAGAATCGCGTGTTCGATACCGCCGATATACAGGTCAACGGGCAGCCAGTAATTGGCGCGCTCGTCCAGCATGGCTTCGTGGTTATCCGCGCAGCAGAAGCGGGCGAAGTACCAGGACGATTCCATAAAGGTATCGAAGGTATCGGTTTCGCGCACCCAACCATCGCCTAGCTCAGAAAACTCGGGCATCTTCTTCAGCGGCGAGCCGGAAGCATCCACGGTGACTTCCATGGGTAGCGCTACCGGCAGTTCATCATCAGAGAGTGGCACGGTTTGGCCTTCCGGGCCGTATTTCACAGGAATTGGCGCCCCCCAATAACGCTGGCGAGCAATCCCCCAGTCACGCAGGCGGTAATTGGTTTTTACTTCACCACGGCCAAGTTCAGTAAGCTTCGCGGCAATCGCATCAAACGCCGCCTGGAATTCCAGGCCATCGAATTCGCCTGAGTTAATCAGCGAGCCGTGCTCAACATAAGCACCTTCGGAAATATCCGGCTGGTTGCCGTTGGCATCGGCCACCACGGGCTTGAGTTCTACGCCGTACTTGGTCGCAAATTCCCAGTCGCGCTGGTCGTGGGCGGGTACCGCCATCACCGCACCGGTGCCAAACTCCATTAATACGAAGTTGGCCACAAACACCGGCACTTCATCACCGGTGAGCGGGTGAATGGCTTTGTGCCCGGTGAGCATGCCCAGCTTTTCTTTGGTGGCCATTTCGGCTTCCGACGTGCCACCTTTGGCGCACTCGTCACAAAATGCCGCCAGTTCGCTGTTTTGCGCGGCAGCCTGCTTAGCCAGGGGGTGACCAGCGGCGACGGCCACGTAGGTGACACCCAGCAGCGTATCCGGGCGGGTGGTATACACCGCCAGCGGCTCGCAAGCGCTACCGTCTTCCGCCTGAATATCAAAGGTCATCTCAACGCCGCGGGATTTACCAATCCAGTTGCGCTGCATGGTTTTGACCTGTTCAGGCCACTCGACATTATCAAGATCTGCCAGCAGCTCATCGGCGTAGTCGGTAATTTTCAAGAACCACAGCGGGATCTCTTTACGCTCTACCGGTGCACCAGAACGCCAGCCGCAGCCGTCAATTACCTGCTCGTTAGCCAGTACCGTTTGGTCAACCGGGTCCCAGTTCACCGTGGACATTTTCTTATAGACCAAGCCTTTTTCGACCAGCTTGGTAAAGAACCACTGCTCCCAGCGGTAATAGCTGGTATCGCAGGTAGCGAATTCGCGGCTCCAGTCGTAGGCAAAGCCAAGTGCCTTCAACTGGTTACGCATGTAATCAATGTTTTGATAGGTCCACTTCGCGGGCGGCACCTGGTTTTGAATCGCGGCATTTTCCGCAGGCATACCGAACGCATCCCAGCCCATGGGCTGCATGACATTTTTACCCTGCATGCGCTGGAAACGGGACACAACGTCGCCGATAGTGTAGTTACGCACGTGACCCATATGCAGCTTGCCGCTGGGGTAGGGGAACATGGATAGGCAGTAGAACTTTTCGCGGTTAGCGTCTTCTACTGCTTTGAAGCACTGGTGTTTATCCCAGTACTGCTGAGCGTCACGTTCAATCTCACGGGGGCTGTAATGTGCGTCCATCGGTGTTTTCAATGCCTTGGGGTAATTCGCCCAAAAAGGGCGCAAAGTGAATAATGGATGACGGCTGTCAGATAAGTAACGTCGATTGTATCCTATGCAGGTGTATCCTTGAACGGTTAGCCGATGATAGGCCGCACCTTGGGTCGACAAAAGGAGAGGTACCATGGAACAACATAACGATCACCGTTTGCGCGAAGGCTACGAGCGCCTGCTAGAACGCATGCAGGACGGGGCCAACGATCTTACCTGGGATAATCTACAAAAGGATTTGGACGACGCCGTTGCCTTTGAAGCGGAGCTGGAAGAGTACACCAAAGATGAGCTAGCCCTGCTGCGTGCCTGGGTAGAGCGTGACCTGAAAGATATGCGCTACTACATGGCGGATACCGGTAAGCAGGTTGCTAGCTGGTTGGGCATTGATATCGACAGCCTTTCACGGCGTGTGGCGGAATCGCTGCTTTCAATCGCCGACCGCAGCGTGGTGGAGCGCGAACGCTTCGAAGATGACCTGGAAGCCGCCCGCGCCGACTACTGCGAAGGTGAGGTCGCCGCGCCGGGCCTGATGGCGTGCGTACACTGCGATGCCCAGGTGATGCTAGAAAGCGTCTCGCGCCTGGAACCATGTCACCAGTGTGGCCACCGCTATTTCTACCGCTTTCCCAGTAAAATCGTCGAAACCTAAGTGGCTAGCGCACTCATCACTTAATTGACCCAGATGCTCAGGCCTGCGATCGCACCCAGCGAGAGCAGGCTCATCATGGCGGCATACAGAAAATTATTTTTCATCATGCGGTAGCCGCTAATTCCGTAGCGCCCCTGCAGCGAAAGGTTAATGCCAGATAACGGCCCAACGCTGGTGCCTACCGCCCAGGCGCTCAGGGCAACAAAGGCAAACAGCGTTTGCTCACCGCTTGCTAGATTCAAAATAGATGCCAGCACGGAAACGCCAATGATCGGGTGTAACCCCGCCAGCGCACTCAGCGTAATCGCCGCAAAGCTCACCATGGCTTGCCACATGCCAAAGGTAGCAAACAGCGTCCATTCGTCACCTGCTGCGGCTGCAACCAGGGTAGAAAGCCCCAGCGTTAATAAGCCCGCCGCTAAAAACAGCGAAATTTCCCCGCGCATGGCGGGTAGCCGTGTGGTGGTGTGTTGGCGAATGCGCCGCAGGGTAAAGCGGGTGCCTTCCCGTAGGTTGCTCAGCACCGCTACCACTGGCAGTAAAAAGGTAATAATACTGACAATAGTGAGCGACGGCGTCAGCCAAAAATGAAACAGCATCACCAGTGCTGCCATGCTCGCCGGCATTAACAGGCTGCGTGGCGAAAGTGAAAAGCCGTCGACCTCGGTTAAATCAAACCGACGCCTCAACTCTAGGGTGGTTAATAGCCCCGATAGCATCGCCAACGGAAACCCAATCAGCGCAATCTGGCCGTACTGAACGTCGGGCGCCAAGGCAATCACCACCGCCATAGAGGCAAAGAAGGGCGACCACAATGCCGCACTTGAAAGCCCACGATTTAAGGCCAACAGCTGGGGCATGGTTAACGGAGAGCGCCTAGCTAAGCGGTCGCCCACCATAAAAATCGTCGAAAGATTCAGAATAGTGCCGAGAAAGTGCACCCCCAGCCACGTGCGCAGCACGCCATCTGCACCGGTCACCCGTTTGCCCGGTGGGCGCTTATTACCCTGGGTGCCAATCAACGAAATAAAGCTAACGCCTACCAGCATCGTGGCCACAAACACATTGCCCTGAAGCATGGCAGGCCAATTGACATTGGCGCCATACATCACCCGCGCCACCACCAGCATCAGCACCCCAAGGGTAATCAATACCCCCGCCTGAATGCGCGAACGGCGTGGAATATCCCGCCACAGCAGCGCCACCGCTGCCCACAGCACATAGCTCACTGCCTGCGCCGTTGGTATCACGCCGATAAAGCCAATAATTTGAGCGAACAGCCCAAGCAGAATCAAAACACCCGCCACCCGCTGCCGCATCGTTGTCTCTTGCATCTCAATCCCTTGCTGGTTGAGTTAGCAGGCTAATAGGCTTTTCAACAATTGGCTAGCAGAAGGCGCGGGAAACTTCGCATAAACGTACCAATAAGTGCATTCATGTAGTGCGGTGCGTGCTGCTGCCCATAGACCTCGAATTATTGTGGGAGGGCGCTTCAGCGCGCGATGATAATGCCGCCAACACTAGCCGTGCCGTTATAACCAGTCAAAGCAACTTGTAGCGAGCGGTAACGAATATCGCGAGGAACGAGTGAATGAGGCACCCGCGAAAGGACTTTGCCATACCGAAGAAAACTGAGTAATGTCAAAAATAGATAGTTTGCTTAACGTAATATCAGACAAGAAAAACACAGACGGTCGCCAGCGGGGCGTGTTAACGCAGCACAGTTGTACCGGGGCGGTAGCGTGCCTTTTTTTAACTAACCGAAAGGGTTGCGGTAGCACTAAACCGTACTTGAGTGACGTCATCACGTGCGTATTCCTGGACTAATGAGCTAGAACACGCTGTTATGCCCAACGTATGTTAGGTCAGAGCATGTCAATAGAATCTATCGTGGAAACAACTTGGCCTGAGATATTGAAACTGCAAGCAGAAGTTTACCATTTGGTTGAACCAGAGAGCCTAGAGGTGTTGCAGGATAAGTGGCTGAGATCGCCAGGTAGTTGTTTTATTTATAGAGATGATGAACAACTAGTAGGGTATGCGTTAGCGCATTCGTGGAACAGTAAGGCGCCACCGAAATTGTTCAACAAGCTGCCAAAAGGGATAGAAGGATCAATTTTGTTTCTCCACGATTTAGCTGTATCGAGTAATTCGTTTGGCAAAGGTATTGGCTCAAAAATGATGGCGCATTTAGTGAACGTTGCCATTGTCTCAGGCTACAGAGAAATTCGGCTAGTGTCTGTTCAGAACTCAATGCAGTTTTGGCGAAAACAAGGTTTTACACCATTAGAACAAGCAGTGTGTAAAAGCTATGGTGATAGTGCGCAGCTAATGAAGCGAGTACTTTGGGCATAATCAACGGCTTAAGAGGAGTTGTTAACGCACGGCGCTTCCAGTCACGTTGCACCGAAGTGGATACGGTTGTTGTATTTGTTAGCAGTGCGTTGCTAGCCCCTTAGACGGGTGTTTAGGCGTTATGACTCATATTGAGGAGGTGCTATGTCATTCGAAGAGTTACGATCTGAAGTGCATGACACTTACATGGAAAACTATGTTGCTGGATTTAAGAGTAACGACGTTACGCTAATCGATAAGATAGTTAAGTATCCAATTGCGTACATAAAAAATGGCTCGGTGACAATGTGTGATTCCTATCCTATAGACCCCAAAAGCCTTAAAGAGGATAAGGGGTGGGATCATTCTGTCGATTGGAAATTTGAGGTTACAGCTGTCAATGATAGTGAAGCCCATGCAGTTGCCTCTGCAGTCAGATGCAGAAAAGATGGCTCAAGAATTGAGAGTGTTCATGGCTTTTATGCTTTCACGAAAACAGTCGATGGATGGAAAATGTACGCCGTTGCGGATACAACCTTCTGACCATAACAGTTCGCAGCAGTACGGGGCTTACAGCCGCTGGGCGTCCCCGGCCGCCGCTGCTGTGCTCCGCGTCGTACGGCTTTAGGTGGTTGGATGTCTAAAATCATTCTGGAAGGCCATATCGTTGTATCTGACACTGACCTAGCAACGATTATGGATGAGCTCTCCGGCCATATCGCGCTGACACGCCGTGAGAACGGTTGCTTGCGTTTTGAGGTTACCCAGAGCCCGGATGCTGAGAACGTTTTTTATGTTTACGAAGAGTTTATTGACCGGGCTGCATTCGAAGCGCATCAGCAACGCGTAAAGTTGTCCGGCTGGGGTAGGGTCGCATCGAATGTCGAAAGGCACTATCAAGTGACGGAAGCTGACTGATGGCTAAACCGTATAGCCAGTCGCATTTGTCGGGCAATTTCTCCACCGCTTCGTGGCTACAAAATTGCCGCAAAGCTCTACGTTATGTGCCAGTAGAATTCAGAGGGCACGGAAAATGTCAGATGTAAGCCTAAATACTTGGATACCAGCCTACAAAAAGGCTTTCGCGAGTGGAGAAATCCAGAAAACTTATCAAAATCTTGTTGGCATCGTTCAGAGCCTAAGAGCTGAATTTCATAAAAAGTACAAAGGTGAGTTTTCGGTTGCAAATATACTGCATGGATACATCGATTTTATAAGTTGATTTGCAAGAGCAAAAAATTGTCTTCAACTCGCTTAAGGTGGATGCTCAAATGGCTGGGTGCTGATATTAGGATGACTCAGGAAGATAACTTGCTGAGTAAATAAATTAGGATGATAGGCGGCGGAAACGGCTCGAAATCGGGTTTTTCTACAGTCTCGTTAGCTTTCAAGTCATATGTCGTATAGGTATCTATTTAAGAGGAGTAGATAATGGATGTTGAAGTGGAAGGAAAAAAGATTCGCTCTGAATTAGAACAGTTTTCACTCCCTATTATTAAGCTTCTGCCAAAAGCGGAAAACGCAGAAAATATATGGAGTAGCAAGTTTGGAGGGAAACCTTACTGGCCGACAAACATGGAATATCCAGAATCGAAGTCTGGAGAAAAGCTAATTCTTCTTGCTCAGCTAAACTTCGAGGAGCTACCAAATCTGGCAGAATTTCCTCAGGTAGGTATTCTTCAATTTTTTATTGAAGATGATGATGTCTCTCGACGAGCTTTTGTTCTTCGATTGGGATCCAATCGGGGTTTCATCAATGGAAGGAGGTCGAGACGAATATTGCTCCTACCTGCCTGTGGTTTTTCAGCTCTGTTTAGATCACAGTGAGCCGGAGCCAATAGCCCGATATTTGTCTGAAATAACTGAATATATGGGCTTACAGTCAGATGCGTCTGGGAATCAACGCATTGCAAAGCGGGCGTTGGAACTCAAGCGGTCATGCTTGAGTTGAATTGGAGGTGCTCATAACCAGTCAATTAAGTACGCTCCGACCTTCGGTCTTCACCGGACACCTTAGTCGGGCGCCGCTTATCATTGGAGTTGAGCCTGTAGAAAAACCCCTCTGACAGCTAAGTTTTGGTAGGATCGGGATAAATAGACGAGGAGTGGTCAGCATGCCGCGCTTCAAGCCTTATAACTACGACCAGAACGCCATGGTGGTGATCAACTACCACGATCAGCTTCAGTCAGGCACCTTTGAACATGCTGTGCACTACCTGATCGAGCACAAGCTTGACTTGTCAGTTTTCCATCCCCAGTACCGCAGCGATACGACGGGTCGGCTGGCCTACGATCCGGCCATCCTGTTTGTCTACTGCAAAGGCATCACCACCAGCCGTGGGATGCAGTGGTGGTGCGAGACCAGTATTATTTTCAAAGCTCTTTTCTGCTATGCCGTTCCACTCTCAGTGAAAGTAGATCTACAACCATCGCATGTCGGTAGTGGGGTCGGTATTCGGCAATATTGGTACGACGAAACCACTGAACCGGTTCAGTCTGCGGGGTAAGAAAAAGGTGCGGAGCCAGTGGCAGTTATACTGCTTGGTGCACAATATGAGAAGTTGGCGAATGATGGTCATTTGGCCACGTCATGAAAGACCCAGAGCGAGATAAGTTGATTTGCAAGAGCAAAAAATTGTCTTCAACTCGCTTAAGGTGGATGCTCAAATGGCTGGGTGCTGATATTAGGATGACTCAGGAAGATAACTTGCTGAGTAAATAAATTAGGATGATAGGCGGCGGAAACGGCTCGAAATCGGGTTTT
>NZ_JABUZF010000276.1:0-775 GCF_014897885.1 Halomonas sp. 3D7M
GTGGTTGGTGTCTGGCTGCACGTCTGGGTTTTCCAGGAATACGCTCAGGCTGGCTTCCCGGCTGAGCACGTAGTTCAGAGCTTTGGTCAGTGGATCGCTCGGCACCAGGCCGCCTGACGCCAACTGATCCCGGCACCACTGGAAGAAGCCGCTAACGACCGGTTTCGAGTGTTCCAACCGGTACTGACGTTTCTTCTCGCCAGTCAGCCCGTGGGTTCTGATGGTTTCTTCATTCCGGTACAGCGCTGCGATTCGTTGCAGGGCCTCGGTGACGGTTTCCGGGTGATCCTTCTGCGCCTCGATAAAATAACGGCGGCTATGCACCCAGCACTGGGCGTGGGTGACGTTCTCTTGGGCAGCAGCGTAGCGGGCATAGGCCGCGTAGCCGTCACTGATCAGCGTGCCGTTGAACGATTCGCTGAGGATGGCTTCGATGTGGGCACGCCCACGGCTGTTCGAGTAGGTGAACACCACCTCGTCGGCATCGCCGTATAACGGCCAGAACCAGCCGGATTTCAACTTGCCTTTTTGCGGGCCCGCCCGACCCTGGTGACCGGCCTTGATCGGCGTTTCATCCATGGCCAGCACCCGACTGCGCAGCACGTTGTCGGTCTGGGCATCCACAATGGGCCGAAGCAGGTCGATCACGCGCTTGACCAGATTGGTCAGGGTGCTGCGGCTGATTGTGATACCGGCTTGCTGGATGCGCTGGTGCTGACGGTACAGCGGCAGGGGGAACTGGAACTTGTCCACCAGCAACCCCGCCAGCAGACTG
>NZ_JABUZF010000276.1:839-1404 GCF_014897885.1 Halomonas sp. 3D7M
TCACCGGCTTGTCACTCCCCTTGCGCCGGAACACCGGGCGCTCCACCTTCAGCACCACGTAACTGGAGGCCCGCTGGGCCAGCCGGTAGGTGGTCTTACTGCCGATTACTTCGTACTGATCGGCCTCCGGCCCTGTCAGCTCTGGCGGCAGATACTCTATGACTTCCACCGGCACATCAGAGGTAAAGCGCAGACCGGTGTCGTTCAGGCAGCCATCGTCGCGCTGCTTCTTGCCGGTGCCACGCTGATAGGCCTTGATGGGGCGTTCTTCTTCGTCAGCAGGCGGCGCCGGTAGCGGCGCTTCCTCTGGCTGGAACAAGCTGTCCTGCCCGGGAAGATCGAACACCTGCTTCTCGGATTTGGGACCGAACAGCTGCTTTTTGAACCAGTCCAGTTGATGCGTCAGCTGACGAATGGCCTCCGCCTGGGCACCCAACTGCTCCCGCAACACGGCATTCTCCTCGGCCAGAGCCGAGTAGGAAGGTGCATTGGAAGAAGGAGCGGAAGCGGTTGAATTCATGGCCGATATTATATCGAAAGTCGGCCTTCTATACCCCTCGAAAAC
>NZ_JABUZF010000018.1:0-4286 GCF_014897885.1 Halomonas sp. 3D7M
GTTCTTGCTACTGGTGATTGGCGCACTGCTGTTAGTGGGAATGGTGATTGATGGCATTGCGGCGCTAATCTTAGTGGTGCCGATTTTAATGCCCATTGCCCAAAGCCAATTCGCTATTAGCCCCTATCAGTTTGGTGTAGTGGTGTGTTTAACCCTGGTAATGGGGTTGTTAACGCCCCCCGTAGGGGCAGGGCTGTTTATCGCTTCCTCAATGACCGGCGCGTCGCCGCTTAAAATATTTCGCTCGCTGCTGCCGTTTTTGCTAGCAACGTTAGTGACCCTTGTTCTTCTCGCCTGGTTGCCGTGGTTAACCAACGGGCTTATCCAGCGTTAATCGCTATCACACCCATTTCAACCTCTAGCAGAACTGATGTTCTCCACGGCGTTTATGATGCCTTTTAATGGCGGAACATCAGCCCCTGGCTGCTTGCTCAGCGCTGAGCTGGCTAACTCTTTATCAAGTGGCTAATTGACGTTTACGTCAACTTGCTGATATACCCTAGGGTTCATCTTTGCGTCTCATAACAAACACAACGTTGAGGAAGGAAGTCATGTCCGTTCGTGAAATCCCTATGTATATCGATGGCCAGCCAGTCATGTCACAAAGCCAGGATTGGCGTGATGTGGTCAATCCTGCGACTCAGGAAGTGGTTGCCCGTGTACCATTTTGTACCGCCGAAGAGGTGGAACGTGCGATTGCCAGCGCTAAAACAGCTTTTAAAGGGTGGCGTAAAGTGCCGCTTGGCAAGCGCATGCGCATCATGCTGAAACTTCAGGCACTGATACGCGAAAATACCGCTGAATTAGCCGCGCTAATCACCGAAGAGCACGGCAAAACTTTGCCTGACGCTGAAGGTGAAGTAGGGCGCGGTTTAGAGGTCGTGGAACACGCTTGTTCAATTACGTCGCTGCAGTTGGGTGAACTGGCGGAAAACGCCGCGAATGAAGTCGATGTTTACACCATGCACCAGCCGCTGGGCGTTGGCGCGGGCATTACCGCCTTCAACTTCCCGATTATGCTGCCCTGTTTTATGTTCCCGCTTGCCATCGCAACGGGAAATACCTTTGTCCTGAAACCGTCTGAGCAAGACCCTAGTTCCACCATGCGACTGGTTGAACTTGCCCATGAAGCGGGCGTCCCCGCCGGCGTTTTAAACGTGGTTCATGGCGGTCCTGATGTTGCCAACCAAATCGCCGACCATCAGGATATTAAAGCACTTTCGTTTATTGGCTCGACCCATGTGGGCTCCTTGCTTTACAACCGTGCCGCCGCCGCTGGAAAGCGTATGCAGTCGATGATGGGAGCTAAAAACCACTGCGTTGTAATGCCGGACGCCAACCGCAGTCAGGCGATTGATAGCCTACTCGGCTCGGCGTTTGGTGCTGCTGGCCAGCGCTGCATGGCTAACTCGGTTGTCGTGCTAGTCGGTGAAGCGCGAGAGTGGCTGAAAGATATTGAGGAAGGCGCGCGCAGCATGAAAGTCGGTCCTGGCACTCAGCGCGATGCAGACCTAGGGCCGCTTGTCTCACCACAAGCGAAAGAGCGCGTTGAACGCCTGATTTCAGCGGGTGAGAAAGAGGGCGCTAAGCTGCTGGTGGACGGCCGTGGTTGCACGGTAGAGGGCTATCCAAACGGCAACTTTGTTGGCCCAACTCTATTTGCCGATGTGACCGCTGATATGACGGTGTACCGGGAAGAAATTTTTGGCCCAGTGCTATGCGTGGTCAGTGTGGAGACGCTGGATGACGCGATTGCGTTTATCAACGCTAACCCTAACGGCAACGGTACGTCGATCTTTACCAACTCAGGTTGGGTAGCACGGCGCTTTGAAACGGATATCGACGTAGGCCAGATTGGTATCAACGTGCCGATCCCTGTACCCGTCGCTTACTTCAGTTTTACGGGTTCGCGAGCTTCCAAGCTTGGCGACTTGGGGCCGAATGGCAAGCAGGCAATTACCTTCTGGACGCAGACCAAAACGGTCACTGCCCGCTGGTTTGAGCCAGAAAATGTATCTAGCGGTATTAATAGCACTATTTCGTTGAGTTAATTGCACCATGGAGAAGCCCCGCGATAAGCGGGGCTTTTAACGTTTCGGCTTAAGTATTCTGAAATAACGGCAGGCTTCTTTTTAGGAGTTGGCCGATAGGGCCAAGCTGACTGGCGTGCATAACGAGAATGGTGGGGGTGGCCGTTTGCGTTTTTGCGTTGTGAGGAACTAACAGTGCAAATTCGCCTTCTTCAAGATGAAATTCATGCAGCTCACGCAGGCCATCAGGCGTTTCACACTGAGAGCAGCGGTAGTTATCATCTTCGCCATAAACTAAGCGATGATACATTTTGAAGAGCGTATAAATGGCTAAACCGCCTTTCAAAGCAGGCCAGCGGGCAGGTGTGCTGCGCAGCGTGTCAGAAACGATGATGCCATCGGCTTCTGCACTGGCGAATATGCTCGCCAGTGGTGCTGAGAGGAGCGGCGTGCTAGCGCTTAACGACGTCTCGTGTTCTTGAGGGTTCGGGGAGACCTCGTTAACCACTCGGTGGAAATCATCTAAAGAGGCAAGCGGGAAGTCCTTGTGCTTTAGATCACTTGGCTCGAAGCCGCCGTTTTCCCAGCCATGGATAACCCGGAGCGTGGCACGCGCGTGATGCATAGGCAGTGCCAGAAGGGTGTGCAGCATTATCCGGATATGCAGCTGACGCTCATCGGTGTCGTTTTTAAACGCGCAATAAGGGTCGGCAAAAAGAGTATGCAAGCGCCCAGGCGTATGCTCTTTGGCTTCGGAATAATGCATTTTGGTGTCCCTGTTAATTGCCGTTTGCTGCATTTACTGCACGGCTTATAGGTCATTGAATAGTTGAGAGTATGGACAGCGTTAGCCACGATTGAAAGTCACTTTGTTTAGTGTTTTGTTACCGAATCGCGTTATCCAACAGCATGATTGTTTAATCAAAACAAAAATTTAAAGCTTAATCAGCAAATGAGGTGTAACGATGACTAATCGACTTAGCCGTTTCCGTGTACCAGAAACGTTGGATGAACTGCCTGACGATGTTCGCGATGCAATATTAAAAGTGCAAAGCAAGGCGGGATTTGTGCCCAATGTGTTCTTAATGCTGGCGCATCGCCCTGAGGAGTTTCGCGCTTTTTTTGCTTATCACGATGCTTTGATGGAGCGTGAATCCGACACGCTGACTAAAGCTGAAAAAGAGATGATTGTTGTGGCTACCAGTGCTCGCAATCGTTGTCTCTATTGTGTTGTTGCCCATGGCGCGCTATTGAGAATTTATAGTAAAGACCCTTTAGTCGCTGACAATGTCGCTATCAATCATCTAGCGGCAGGGCTAAGCGAACGCCATCGTGTCATGCTGGATTTTGCATTGCACTGCGGGATTGAAGTTGGGGAGTTCTCTGCCACGTGGCAAACAACCTTAGAGAAAGTAGGTTTTACGCTAGAGGACTGTTGGGATATTGGCGCCATTGCTGCTTTTTTCGGCATGTCGAATCGATTAGTTACCATGACGGGTACGCCCCCCAATGAGGAGTTTTATTTGATGGGCCGCCTACCGCGTTAGCAGGATACAGACGCACATCTAGGCGTTACTCACGGATAAATTTTACTAACGCCCAGCCTTTACTAACGAGCCGCTTTCACCGAGGATAGCGTCTCCATTCACTGTCGCCAGGGGAGCCCGCAGCTGTTGGGCTGAGAATGCGCACTGCGCAGACCCTGGAACCTGATCCGGTTCATACCGGCGGAGGAAGTGCGACATGCCTTACCTAACGTCAGCCGTACTTGGTGCGGCGCTATTCTGTTTTGCTTTTCTGGGCCTGCGTGCACGTCATGTGCAGGGATCGCTTGATGACTATGTCACGGCACGAAATTCGCAAACCGCTTCCACACTTGGCTTCTCCTTTTTAGCCTCGGGAATGGGCGCCTGGATTCTGTTTGCGCCGCCTGAAATTGGTGCCTTTGTTGGTCCGTTAGCGTTGGCAGGCTATGCCATTGGCTCTGCGCTGCCGTTTATCGTGTTGGGGTTGTACGGACCAAAAATTCGTCGCGCATTGCCAGAAGGCAGAAGCATTGCCGAATTCGCCCACGCTTGTTACGGCAAGGGGGTGCGTCATTGGGTGCTGCTGGTGTCCGTAGCCTACATGGGCTGTTTTTTAGCAGCGGAACTGACGGCGATAGGTGCTATTACCGCACTGCTTTCCGATGTACCACCTGCACTAGTGATTATTGGCGTTGCGCTCACTACCTTGGTGTATACGGTGATTGGTGGG
>NZ_JABUZF010000022.1:0-2093 GCF_014897885.1 Halomonas sp. 3D7M
TTTTTTGTTTGCCCGGCGAAGCCGGCAACCCCGGACACCTGAAAGAAGGTGTCGTCACCCCGACTGAGGGGAAGACAACCCGACTGGCAAGGGCGCCACTGGCCAACGGTGGGGTCTGAAGGAAGCCATAGGGTGTTAACGGTACACAACGCAAGTGAACCTGCTTCGGCAGCACAGGTGGGTAAGCGTGCAAAATAGCGCGACGCCCGATACTCAGTCAGGCCTGTGCTGTGTTTGAGGGTGGCATCGTTAACAGGGAGCCGGTGCAGTAACCGGGGAAGCCTGGCACCGTATCCAGTTTGTCTGGAAGGCACGCGTCAAGGTGAAAGCCAAGAGCGGGTCGGGTGTGAGGTGGCAGATGATGCCGTAGTAGTGAGGAAGTTCCGGCCTGTGAAGCCTGGTAACAGCGTGGAGGATAAAACCGGATCGACCGCTGGCGGAGGTTCAGTGGACTGGGCAAGGCCAAAAGCCTTGGTCGGATGCGAAGGGCGGAAGTCATTAATGAGAACGACGGATATTGATCCGAAGGTGGACGCTGCGTTCACAAGCTGTCCGACGGGGCAGGGAAGTGGGTCGAAGTGCGGTGGGAACACAGTGGCTTCGTCCTTCTCTGAACGAGGGAGTAGAACGACACCGTGGCGGCAGATTGCCAAGCGCTAGTACCCGGACGGGTCGTTTGAAACAGACCAGTAGCCAGACCGACGATCGGAGCCGTCATCACAGAGATGAGCAGGCATGAGGAAATACTACAGTCTTTACGGGCAGTTGCTGTCAAAGCAGCGCCTGTATGAAGCCTTCAGACACGTCAAGCGCAACAAAGGTGCGGCCGGAATCGATGGGCAGAGCCTGAGTGCGTTCGAGGTGAATCTGGAGGTGGAGCTGTCGTGTCTGCTCCTCGAACTGAAGGAAAAGCGCTATCGAGCGCAGCCTGTCAGGCGCGTTGCCATCGCCAAGGATGACGGCGGTGAACGTCTGTTGGGTATTCCCACGGTTCGAGACCGGGTTGTGCAACAGGCATTACGCAGTATCATCGAACCGCTCTTCGAACCGGACTTTCATCCCTCGAGCTACGGGTATCGTCCGGGACGCAGTGGCCACCATGCCATTGGCAAGGCGGAGCTGTTCGTGCGCCGCTACCGGCGTGAATGGGTAGTGGATATGGACTTGTCGAAATGCTTCGACACGTTAAACCACGACCTGATCATCCGCCAGTTCCGCCAACGGATCACGGACGGCAGTGTGTTGTCGCTGCTGCGCCAGTGCCTGGAAAGCGGCGTGATGGTGGGGCACCACCTTGAAGAGACGGCGCTGGGCAGCCCCCAGGGCGGCGTGATCAGTCCGCTGATCGCCAACGTCTACCTGGACGCCTTCGACCAGTTCATGAAGGCACGGGGTCATCGAATCGTCCGCTACGCGGACGATATCCTGATCCTGTGCAGCTCACGGGCTGGAGCGGAGAACGCGTTGAGGGCAGCCCACTGTTATCTGGAAGGTGAGCTGAAGCTGACAGTCAATGCCACCAAGACCCACATCGCGCACAGCGACGAGGGGATCAAGTTCCTGGGGGTGGTGATCCACACCAAGTACACCCGCATCCAGGAAAAGAAGGTGGTGAAACTTAAGCAGAAGGTGAAAGCGTTGACGAAGCGCAATCGAGGTGCAGGGCTTGCGGTGATCATCCGCGAACTGAATCCTGTACTCCGTGGCTTCGCCAATTACTTCCGGGTAGCGAACTGCGCACGGGTGTTGAAACAGGTGATGAGCTGGGTCAGGCGGCGTCTCCGCTGCGTCCAGCTCAAGCAGTGGAAGAAGCCGAGTCGGCTGCATCGAAGGCTGAAACAGTTGGGCTACCGCCCGCCGTTTAAGTACATCAAGATGCAAAGCTGGCGTAACGCGGCGTCACCGCTGGCCCATCTGGCGATCCCCAGCGCCTACTTGCATGACGATCTGAAGTTGATGGACTTAACGAAGATCAAAACGGGCATCACTGTCCCCGAGTTCGGGGTAAGTTAATGGCATGAGCCGTATACGAGGCCCGTATGTACGGTTCTGTGAGAGGGATGAGGCGGTAACGCCTCACCCTACTCGATATT
>NZ_JABUZF010000019.1:0-5599 GCF_014897885.1 Halomonas sp. 3D7M
TTCTGGCTCTGGTTCTGGCTCTGGCTCCGGAGAAGTCTCCTCAAGGGTGATCGTGGTCCCATCCTCAGCTTGTGTAAATACAAAGCTATCTGGATCATCCAAGTCCGCAAACGTCAGCGTCGTATCATTTTCCCCGTCCTGATTAGAATCAATATCTAAAATCACCGACCCAAGGCTAAATGTCACATCTGACACATCAAAAAAGCTATCTTTAACAACTACTTTGTCATTCGACTCAAAACCAACAATGACATCACCATTCAACTCAGTAGTACTGCCTGTGACGGTGTTTGCCTGCTCATTCAACGTGACTTCTTCTGCAGCCACGGTTGTAGTGACGTTGCCCCCAGCATCCGGAACCAACGCACTGAGCACACCGCCGCCAGAGCCTCCCCCACCAATCAGAGAGAGATCAGATACAAAAAGACCTGAATCCAGAATGAAATCACCAGTATCCGCAATACCAATCTTGACGGTATTCTCGCCTTGTTGGAGAGGAGCTCGAACTACAATCTCTCTGCTAAAGCCGTCCCACTCAATTGCATAAGGCGAACTAAATTGATTGTCATTATCAATAAATACACCTGACTCAAGGTTATCTGAAATAACACTTAGAGGCTTATCCGTAGCAGCAAACTCAGCGTAGTTAACGCCGTTGACATATAGAGCAGCAATATCTACAAAATCACTGTCAACATATTCAGGGAACTCTTCTGAGCCAAATACAAGGCTCGCACGAAGTGTATCCACATCCGGGTCATTGACGTTTACCGTAAACTCAATCACTGACGCATCGTTTGTGCTACCCGCCCCCGGAAATGCTTCAAGTGCCGTTTCGGTTAGATCTGAGTCTCCTGGCTCCCCGTGACTCACACTATCCCCAGTCGTGGTATTCTCTGAGCCTGGGAACCCACCTGTCGACAACATAATACCCTGACCATATTGATATGCTGGCAACTCAGAATCTTCATCTGGCAGAATTTCAAAATTATCAACCCAAAACGCAGCGTTACTTGAGCCGGTATAGGTAACGTTAGTTGCTAGCCCCCCTCCCAGAATTTTGTTAACAGCATCAGCCGCAACATCTGAAGCTGTAGCCTCTTCCGCCTGAGTCATTAGATCATGGAAACTTAGGTAATAGCTCGCTAACAGTTCATCATCCAGCGTGAAAAACTCATATTCTTCTTTTTTTACAGTCATTTACCTACCCCTCCAAGACTGATTTATTGGCATGATCACAAGAACACACCGCATAAATATATTTTTAACTAAGAGTGGACACGCATACCCCAAACGAACATTCAAATCTTAGCAACAATCATACTACTGCCGCCATATAGACTTGCAAGAAAAATTAATCTAATTTAGGAAAAATATATTAAGGAGCCTCTGATTAATGTTATAAGCGCAGGCCAGACAAGGAAAAAATCAACGAAAAAAGGACCGGGCTCGCGCACGAGGCGACTTTTAACGCTGTATGGACAAGCGTAATAGTTAACCAGAGGTTTCGTAGACGAGATTGCCTTCGAGCTAAATACATGCCCTCGAAAACGCTTTGACTTTAAATGCTTTAATTAGGCAAATTATTGAAAACGCCCAGGACGCTGAGCAACTTCATCCAATGCCCAACCTTGAGTACGCAACTCGCCTTCTAAAATAGCCTCAACCTCCGGCGTGAGGTCAGGGAAAAAATTTAGTCCCGTACGCGCTTCTATTTCATCGATAGTGACCAGATAGTCGGCTAACGATTCATTACCACTAACGTCCTGGGGCATAATAAACGCCAGCGCCAGCGGTGTGTCACTATCCGGCACCACTATAATTTTATAAAACGCCTCGGGCACTTCCACAAAACCGACCCGATTAAACACGTTATCCATAAAACGCTCAGGGAATACCGGCCCTGTAATGACCTGCAGCCGATCAAAACGTGGCGCAAAATGATCCATCACAGACTCTTCCAGACGCTGCCAAAGCTGGCGGTTCAAGTTTGGCCGCTGAGGTGTCATGTTACTCATCAAAAAGGTATCGACCTGGGCATTGCGCCCATGTACAGCCGCAATAGCGTAGTTGGGAGCCAGATGGCCGCGGTCATAGCCACTACCGGAGTAACTAGTCGTCCCTATTGGCCATAACGTGCGCCAGTCAGCTTTAAAATTAGGCCGTGGGCCAATACGAGTATCATCGGACACTGCTTCGACTTGATAACTGACCCAAAGTGGGTTTACCCGCACATCAGACCATCCCGCTAAGAAGCCATCGTTTCTCAGCACACGGTGAAACGTTGTTAGCTGAAACCCATCCCAGGTAGGCACCCCCATCCAGGTATAGTCATCCTGATGCTGACGCTCCTGAAACTCCCAAAGCCCCGTTCCTACTATGACAAAAAGCACAGCGATACCCAGGCGTTTTCCCTGACGACGCCAGCGCGAAAGCGATTTCCCCAACAGACTTACTCCCTACAATAATGATTCTGCATCCTGCTTTTTATGTCAGGTAATTTATTGGTTACCAACCCAGGGAAAACATCGTTTCTAGGTCGTGACGGGAGTGCACCTGCATCGCATTCAGCGTTTCGGTATCGCTAATGCCCTCGACAGCGTTTAGACGTTCCGTGACCAGTTCAGCAAGGCTTTCAAAATCAGGGGTCCGGGCAATAGCGACCAAATCATAGCGACCACACGTCGAATAGACTTCACTAATACCGTCTACATCAGCAAGGCGCTCGGCGACTGCTTTTACCTGGCCTTTCTCAGTATTGATTAAAATCACAGCATTTTGCATAGCACCCCCAAAATAGCGTTAACAACAATCTAATCAGCAACCAGAGGCGAGTATAACAGGCTGCTTGCCAAGACCAAGCACCGCTCAGTGACGTGGTTAATTGTCGCGCTTTTCATAAGGTTATTCGCACTAATTTTGAGCATGCGCTAGCATGGCTTAGAGAACTCCGGCTTATTAGCCTTGTCGGAGTATTAGAGGTGGTTCACCACCCAATAACATAAGCAAAAAAACGTCAAACCGTGACGCTAAGGAGACACCATGGCTAATCAGAGCCGTCGTAAGTTCATGCGCAATAGCGTAATGGGTCTAGCCGCCCTGCCATTTGGTGCTGGCATCCTGTCAAAGACTGCTTTTGCCCAGGAACTGCCTCGCCTTGACCCATCTAACTCTACTGCCAAGGCACTTAATTACGTTGAAGTAGCCAGTGACGCAAGCGACCACCCGTCCTACGAGGAAGGAGAGCTGTGCTCAAACTGCATGTTCTTTAATGCAGAAACTGAAGGTTGCCAGCTGTTCCCGCAAAATAGCGTTGAAGCAGGCGGCTGGTGCCAGTCCTGGACTGCCAAAGGCTAATGTTAGTAGCCAACTGTTCTTGGTGAAACAACCAAGCTTGACCACTACCCCGCGCTTGCCGCGGGGTAGTTATTTAACCTTAACTCACCTCTTTGTTTTCCTCCTCAATCGGCCACTGGTAACGGCGCGTCACACGCCCCTCTTCCATTGAGACCAAATGCACCGGAAATCCCCATAGTTGCTGCAAATGGCGAATCACCGGATATACGCTGCGACCAAGGGGCCGACGGTTATCTTGTACATGGTGTAACGTCAACGAACGATCCCCGCGTATAGCCGCTTCGACAACTTGAATATTGGGCTCACGCACCGATAACGCATATTGAGTTGACAGCGCCTCACGCACTCGCCGATAACCTCGCTCATTATGAATTGCTGCGACTTCCAGTGTTTCCATCTGATCATCATCAACAATTAAGAACAGCTTGAGGTCGCGTATTACCTTGGGGGATAAAAACTGCTGTATAAACGACTCATCCTTGAAGTTCCGCATTGCAAACTCAACGGTATCGCGCCACGGGCTACCCGCAATATCGGGAAACCACTCTCGGTCTTCATCCGTTGGCGCTTCACAAATCCGCTTAATGTCCATAAAGATCGCAAACCCTAACGCGTAGGGATTAAGGCCGCTGTAGTGTGGGCTATCAAAGCCTGGCTGATTGATAACCGCGGCATGGGATTGCAAAAACTCCAGCATCAAGCCTTCATCGACTTTCCCTTCATCGTATAAACGATTCATCAGCGTATAGTGCCAGAAACAAGCCCATCCTTCGTTCATCACCTGGGTTTGTCTCTGGGGGTAAAAGTACTGCGCCAGTTTACGCACGATACGCACAATTTCGCGCTGCCAAGGAGCTAGAAGTGGCGCATTTTTCTCAATAAAGTAGAGCAAGTTTTCCTGTGGCTCTGAGGGATAAAGACCACCACTGTGCAGGCCAAGTGGATCTGCCTCGCTGTGAAGGCTACCCGGCAGTGGAGAAACGCCATCGGGCGCGTCAGGGATCGTGCGCCACAACATATTGACCTGGGTTTGCAGGTAGGCTTCGCGCTCTTGTTGACGCCTTACCTCTTCTTCAGCAGAAATAGGTGAGGGTCGCTTGTAACGGTCTACACCGTAGTTCTGGAGAGCGTGACAGGCATCTAACAATTGCTCCACGGCATGGACACCGTGGCGCTCTTCACACTGCGCAATATACTTCCGAGCAAATACTAGGTAATCAACGATGGAATCGGCATCGGTCCAGGCGCGGAACAAGTAATTGCCTTTAAAGAAAGAGTTATGCCCATAGCAGGCATGCGCAATGACCAATACCTGCATCATTAACGTGTTCTCTTCCATTAGATAGGCAATACATGGGTTGGAGTTAATCACCAACTCATAGGCAAGCCCCATCTGGCCGCGCTTGTAGGCTTGTTCAACGGCAAGAAACTGCTTACCAAACGACCAGTGGTGATAACCTACCGGCATCCCTACGCTCGCGTAGGCATCCATCATCTGTTCAGTGGTAATCACTTCTATCTGATTGGGATAAGTATCTAGGCGGTACTCATCGGCGAGCCTAGCGAGCTCCTCGTCGAAGCGCTCCAACACACTAAAATTCCAGTCGGAACCGGTCGCTATTGGCTTACGGGCTACACTCATGGCGTACTCCTCGGTTCGCGTTACTGCTCTTGACTCAACCGACGTTTAAACAGCTCACGGAAGACCGGGTAGATATCCCCAGCATCGACAATTTGGCGCATCGCAAACCGTTCGGGAAACTGCGCGGCGACCGTTTCGTATTCATGCCACAGCGACTGATGCTCATGGGGAGTAATTTCCACATAAGCGTAGTACTGCAACTGCGGCATGAGCTGTTTAACCAGTAAGTCCCGGCAAATATTCGAGTCATCATCCCAGTTATCACCGTCCGATGCTTGGGCGATATACAGATTCCACTGCCCAGCGGGGTAGCGTTTTTCGATGATTTTATCAACCAGGGTGAGCGCGCTGGAAACGATGGTGCCACCGGTTTCACGGGAATAGAAAAACTCCTCCTCGTTTACCTCCCGCGCAGCCGTGTGGTGGCGCACAAATACCAGCTCTACTTTCTCGTAATGCTTTTCCAAAAATAGATAAAGTAATAGGAAAAACCGCTTAGCAATGTCCTTATGGTTTTGAGTCATGGAACCAGAAACGTCCATGACACAGAACATCACCGCCTGGCTGGAAGGCTGAGCGGTGATTTTCAACCCAGTTGTC
>NZ_JABUZF010000020.1:0-2073 GCF_014897885.1 Halomonas sp. 3D7M
CGATAAATTTTGAATAGCCACTTACTTAGATACTAAAAAAGCCACTCAAAGAGTGGCTTTTAATTTTTTTGTAATAATGTTCCCTTGTAAGAAAGCTACAGCATGGGAATTGGAGCATTCAAGTAGTCATTTAAAATGGATTCTTGAAGGCTGACTCCCGGCGCAAGATTCCATAGTCGATTTTCAATGCCTCTGGCAATAAGATGAATAACGGCAGACTCTATTGCTGACATTACTGCGAGCTGGACAGGCTCATTAGCCGTAATGCCAGCCTCAGCTTCTAGTAAGCGGCTAAAATCAATAAAGCGATACACGCCTGCTCGTAGTTCTTTTGAATAAATGGTCTTGGTCGTGGTGACGTTGGCTAATATTTCACCGGTTGATATTTCTACCGCGCGTAAATTAACCGTCACCTGATCGACCTGATACTGGCCTGATGCCCCAATGCCAAAATATTCAGCACCTGCTCCCCCAGTTCGTATGTTCGATTCATAAGCAATAATGCCACCTTCTAGCATGACTGACGCTGCTCTTAACGATGGCAGCGTATCGGGCTGTCCAAAGCGTTCGAACTCTGCGCGAATAATGCGGCGTTCAGTTAACAAGTTTTGAAGCCCGACGCGCTCAAGTGGAATAAACCAGCCCGAGTCAGATAGCGAACCGGTAAGCATCGCTGCTGCCCCCTGTGTTACCGCCGTTGAGAATGTGCTGGCAGGGGCTGGCCGGTATTGTCCTGTTTGATCGCGGAAATCATAAACAGAGACAAAAATCTTTCCTGATGGTGGCGGGAGCGATACAAGATCCTGATACGTAGCTCCTCTGGGTGTGAGTGTTGCTTCAGCACCTTCTAAATTTTCAGACGTTGCCACCATTCCTGCACAGCCACTCAGCAGGCTAGCGATGACAATTGAGGCGATAATTTTCATAATGATCCCCTGACAAAGCAGATAGCGTTAGTCGGTATTACTTGTTTTTAGCGGTTGGCATTGTTTTTAGTGTTAAGGATTAAATAAACCGCCAACGCTAATTTCTGTAACGTCTCCAGTGACTTTATCAACCACCCTAACAACTAACTGACCACTGTTATCGCTTACAACAACGCCAAATTCATCGCTATCAAAGCTACCCTCACTGACTTCGCCTCGGCTTACATCGGAAATGAGCTGCGATATCAATCGGCTTTCTAAGCTTTGTAATAAGCGTTGAGTAGAAGAAAGTGTTTGACTACTTCGCACATTTGGGTCGGTGTTGGTATCTTGTGCTTGTGCTTTACCCAGTAGGTAATTGCCTACAAATGGATCGCCGCCAAAAGAAGGGTTAATAGGTTGGTAAATTAACTCTCCCGAATGTGCGCTCATTCCCATTCCGATTGTTGCTATAAAGGTCGCACAGCTAATTTTTATACGGTTTTTCATTAGAATAACTCCTCTTTTCCCAAGTCTTTATCTGAGGTAAGGGCAGATGCCAGCTGCTGCTGGAGGAGTGCCTCCTCAACAATATTTACAGCTTCTCCTGCTACGCGGTCTGCCTCGCTAATCCTGGGAGAAAGCTGTGCTCTGAAGTACATCCGGTTGCCTTCCACGATGGCAATTTGGCTGCCCCAGCGGGCATCGGGACGCTCTTGAATGGTAATCGTGGCATTACCGATGATGAGGTTATCCATTGCCCGCTGGCTGAAAGCGCGATAGAAGGTCTTGCCAGCCATGGTGACGGTACGGTCGACCATGACGCCGGTTAATTCGCTACTTCTATTTTGGCGTTCTTGAATTTCTGGGCCGTCTGGGCTTGATAGTTGGTTTATTGCTTCGACTTCTTCCTGTTCGTTTGCTAATCCATTCGTTGTTAACGTAAAACTGCTAATAAAAACAATCAGTAAATAGCGAAGTTTACTCATGGCTATATTACCTTTGAAGGAGGCTATCGATGGCGCTGTAAACTACGCGCAGTTTCAATATTTGGCAGAATCGGCCCAAGATTTTGATGAATCCAGTTAAGCGCTTGAATTCGGTTATGCACGTTTATTTTGCGGAAGATATTATAAAGGTGAGACTTAACAGTATGTTCGCTAACACA
>NZ_JABUZF010000027.1:0-7003 GCF_014897885.1 Halomonas sp. 3D7M
CGCCCTGGCCTTCGGCCAGCCTAAAAATGACGCGCCAGAGGCGCGGCTGAGGCGGCTTTCGAGGTGCTTCGCACCTGCGCTGCTTGAGTACGACGGGCGCTAACGCGCGAGAAATCGCGCAGGAGCAAAAAAAACCCTGTTGGGCAGTAATGGGGGGGGGTGCAGGCTGAAACGCCTTCTATGCGCCTCACAGGCCGTTCTAGCGATAAAGGCGTAGTCGGTTTACCGTTCGCTGCGCTCACTGCATGCCGCTACGCGGCATCAACTTAAACCTACTCAAGAAGAGCTGCGTCACTTTGCGCGCAATTGGCGTTTCTTGCGCTCCAATGCGTCAATGGAACCAGTTAAACGACGTTTGAGCAGCGCATTTTCTTCGATCAGTTCATTAATTCGCTTTTGCGAGGGGCCAATCAGCGCTTCTGCATCGCGCTTTGCCTGAGCAGCAGCAATCGCTGTGTCATGCGCCTCGCGTTCGGCCTGCTGCGCCTGTCGCTGTTGATGGGCCAGTTCACGCTGTTGGCTGGCTAATGCCTCAGCGGCATCACTCTCTCGGCTGGTGTCACCTATCCAGCCACCCACCACAAGCCCAATCAGGGTAGCCACAGCAACAACCAAAACATAAACCGGCCAACCGGCCCTTAGCGCTGCCCAGCCTGTGATTGAGCGGTAGTCCGCCACCATATAAGCGATGTTGGGGAAACGCTGGTAAGCCAACCAGGCAACGGCGATTAGCCCGAACAGAACCAAAAAGAGTGAGAGGTTTCGCCAGATCATCGCAGATAAACCTCGGTGATGGTGTCGCGGAAATGCCCCATTTCCTGGGAAACAACCTCTAGCGCGTCACGATAACTCAGTCCGTCGCGTTGTAGTTCACCCATACGCTCTTGAGCGTAACTATGGCGAACGCCATGCGCGCCGCTGCTGCGGCCAAGGGCGGCATTGCTGGCCTGGCTAAAGCTGTTCGACCAGCGTTGCCCGCCGCCGATGGCATAGTGCGACTGATAGTAAACGCCGCGATCCGTTATCCGCTGAGGGGCTGCTAATCGAGTGCTTTCAAGACGTTCAGCAAGCGCTCGGGGAATGGCAACTTCTCGACAGAGACCGCCTTTCCCGATGACGGTATAGCGCTCTTGAGCTTCACGAAGCGCGAATTTTTCATCACGCGCAGGACGCTCATTGGGTGGGCGTTCACTGGCGAGGCGAAGTGTGAGCAATTCATGGGCGCGAAGTCCGGCAGCATGGGCAATCTGCGTCGCCAGCGCATTTTTTTCGCCTTGTCGTTCCGCTATGGCGGTAATTTGCTCGCGGGTATAACTACGAGACGATAAGACCTGTTCGCGCTCGCTTTTGACGACAGGTAGACGCTCGTTCTCTGACAGCTTGCCCGTGACATGCTGTTGCATCAGTTGAATGGCTTGCCGTTCTTGATCGAGTGTCTTTTGCCCGACCGCTTCACCACGCTGCTCTAAATAAGCAACCGCTTGGGCGGGGGTGAGGCTGCGGAGATCGCCGCCTTCACGCCCTGCTTTGTGCTCTTGTTTTTGCCATTCAGCAACGTTAGCTAACGCCGATTCGTAGTTGCTGACGCTGCGGACACTTTGAACGATGCTGCCTTGGAGTTGCTGCATGATGCGGCCCGCTTGACGCTCGCCTTTAGCAAACCATACCCCCATTAATGACGACTCCTGTCGACGTCACGCCTATCGAGTGTGCGGCGAAGCCAACGTGAAACCGTGGAGTGGGCGACGCTTAATCGTCGCGGTGGCATTTTCAGCCAGGCTTGGAGATCGGCAGGTCGGGCACCTGTATCGTGCAATGCCAAGAGTTCAGCGGTATAGGTATCGAGCTGGCTGCGTCCTTGCGCATAGGGACGGCGACGCCCTAGCTGTTTCATGCTACGGACGCGCTTTAATTCGTTGGAAGGGTCGAAGTCAGTCAAAGGCCACTCGGTTGTAAGAACTTTCATGCTGGTATCTCCAGCATGATCGCCCGCATGATGGCGGACTGCGGCCCTATTTATCGAATACGTCGAAGCGATGACCTGTTTACTCGCTGTGCCATGCACCGTTAGCCGGATTTATTTGAGAAGCGCGGGCTGTGCGCTTAGTGCTAGCGATGCTGCTAGCCAGTGCCAGGCTGAGCCTGGGGAACCGATTTGCCTGCTGACGTTCGGCAACGTCCTACGCTGTTGAAAGCGCCAGTTTGGTTGCGAGAGTAGGCAAAGCTCTCTGTGCAAAGCACACGTGCTTGGACGGCGAACACTCGAAATCTAGCACGTTAGTATGTGCATGACAAATTGTGCGCTGAATGTGCGCTAAATCTTTGTAAAGCCATTAAGCCTGCTCGCTGGGTAAGTCGCATAGCGATGTACCCAGCGGGCAGGCGCGTATGCGTCTGACCGGTCGCCGGCAGGCGACTCCGACGCCATCGGCGGCGCGTCGCTCGCAGAGAGCGACGATGCACCGCCAGGTGCATCGCCGGCCGTAAAGGTCGGCTAGTCGGCGTTAGCCGACAGTGACGCGCAGAGCGTCACTGTGTGCGGAAAGCACACCGCGTTTCGCTTAGAAACGCAGAGGTTAAGAGCTTTTGGGTCAATGATTTGCAAGCAGACGAAGATTGACGCACAGCTTTTGAAAGGCTATAAACGACGAAACCCCGCCGAGGCGGGGTGTCGGGTTGAAGAGTGCTACCAACACTTTTCAACCGGCGGTTAGAGAGGAACAAGGCTCGTCTAACCAAAGCTGTTCTTGAATTATGGCGCTAAGCCGCCGCTCCTGCAAGCCCTGGAGCCACCAGAACACTATCAAAGCCCTTGTCCTCCTAATCGCGATAGCTACTGCTATAGCGCGTTTTCGCGTGTCCGCTGGTCTGGATTCGAGTTGTTGTCGACCAGTTTGGGCGCAGTAGTTGAGCCGAGACGGGGAATCTCACATACGGTTCAGCGTGCATCGCGCATCACATGCCACAGAGTCGCGATCTGTGGGCACTGGCAAGCGGGAAAGGGGTTTAGACCGGCACCGCAGTAAAAACGCCGTGGAGACGGCCCTGAAAGGGGTAACAGTCAGTCAGTGCAGCAAGTTTATGATGTGTCTAGCCAGCGCGTGAGAGGGGTCAGCGCCCAGCGGGGCGTGCCGATAGTGGCTAGCAAGGCGAACGTATCCTGACTTTTCGCACGTGCGAAAAGTTGGGAGGCGCAAGCCTGCCTTGGAGCGCAGCGGAAAGGCAGGCTTGCGCCTCCCGGTTGGCCTCAATATATACCGATGTTTTCACGCTTTCCCTGCCGTCCCAGTGGCGCCGAATTTTTAATTCGGTGGCGGCTGGGCGGCGAACAAGCGCAGCGCGTTAGTGTCAGTGCATGCGAAGGGTTGATGGTCGGTTCTAACGCGAAAAGTGACTCGCATTAGAACCGACCATCGTTACAATTAACTGATAACCCGTACCACTCTGAGAGGTGTAGGCATGAACTCGATCTCCGTATTTCTAAGCGACAGCCCTGCCATTCTCCCCATCATCTTTGGCGTGCTGGTAGTCTCTATATCGGTGGCTGGTGGCTATGCATATCAAGTCAATAAGGCGATCGATGCGAAGCGTTTAGTTAAGTAAGTTGGAGCTGAAAGCCAGCGTTGAGCATGTACGGTTAAGGTCTGAATTAAACTAGCCCGATGGCGATAGATGCTTATAAACGTCTGATAATAGATCACTATTTTCAGACCCTATCCAAACGTTATCAGCCGCTAAGGGTCCTACAACTCGACTCGGTCCAGATACAGTTTCTCCATCGAAAATCAATTTCACATCCTCCCCGATATTCCCTCGTATCCAGTTATCTAGCTTGTCATAGCATTCTGCTGATTGAATAAAATCCACAGTGATGAAGTCCCGCCCATCCTCGTCCTCATTCATCGACACACTGCGTAAACAACGTGGGGCTATTTCAAATTCATTTGCCTGGGATTTGAAGTACAGGCGGGATTCTGAGTTGGCGTTTGTACTGGCACAAGCGCCAATATTGGCAGCAATGCTGCCCACTGCTAGGCAGGTAAAAATATATTTGAGGTGCATAGGGTGGCCTTAGTCATGACAAACGACATACAGCATAGTGCATACAAATATTGAGAATTAGCCCCTTTAATTCCTACGTTTTAAAACTCAAGATAATGACAATAATCTTGAATTTGTCGTCTTTTGTCCCTGGTTAGAGCATTGATTTCAGTATATGCTATACGTGTATAGCGACCTCCAGGAGAGATCATCATGTTGGCAATACGACTGCCCAGCGACATCGAAGCGCGCCTGGAGGCCTTAGCCAAGGCCACCGGCCGCACCAAGACTTATTACGCCCGTGAAGCCATCCTTGAACATCTCGAGGACCTTGAGGACGTCTACCTGGCTGAGCAGACACTAGAGCGCCTGCGCCGTGGCGAGGAAACCACGCACTCCCTGGACGACGTGGAGCGAGAGCTTGGGCTGGCAAATTGAGCTGACGGGCGCCGCCCAAAAGCAGCTGAAGAAGTTGGGCCATGCTGAAGCCAAGCGTATCCGTGACTATCTGCGCGAGCGAGTTCAGCCGCTTGAGGATCCGCGACAGCTGGGCAAACCGCTCCAGGGTCAGCTGGGCGAGCTATGGCGGTACCGCGTCGGTGACTATCGGTTGGTTGCGCAGATTGAGGACCAGCGGGTATGCGTTCTCGTCGTGCGGATCGGGCACCGGAAAGACGTTTATCACTGAAAGGCGATTATGCGTAAGCTCAGCGATTTAAAACCCGTGTTTACCAGTGAAAGGGTGACTGAGTGGCAGCCCGCGCCTCAGGGGCCGCGCTACCGCTATGAGCGTGATCGGGCCGCGGTCGGGCAAGAAATGACGCCAGGCAGTGAGCAGTACGAGTGGTATGTTCTAGCGAAAAATGATCTGACCAGCGCCAAGCGTAAGGTCTTTGAATTGATTAACCAGGACTACTTGTAGCGTTTCTAGCGCTGCCGTTGTTGCTCAAGCTTAAAAATCTGCTGCCTATCCTGCCGAATCATACTGCGTAGCTGCTCGATCTCCGTTACCAACGCTTCATTGTCTAGTTGTCGAAGTTCACGCACCTGGCGTTTTTTACGTTCCAACGCTTCCACCGAGCCACTTAAACGCCGTTTCAATAGCGCATTCTGCTCGCTCAGCTCGTTTATACGCATTTGTGAAGGGGCAAGCAGGGCCTCAGCGTCGCGCTGCGCCTGAGCCGCCTCTGCGGCCTTTACGCGCGCGTCTTGTTCGAGTTGTTGAGCCTTCGATTGCTGTGCCTTCAGCTTTTCTTGCTGGGTGGCCAGCATCTCGGCGGCATCACGCTCGCGGCTGCTTTCACCCACCCAAGCACCGATTAGCAGACCTATCAGGGCGGCTAGGGACAGAATCAACGCATAGACGGGCCACGCAGCACGCACTGCTGCCCAGCCCAAGCTGGCTTCATAAGTGCCCGTAAGATAAGCAATATTCGGAAAGCGGTCATACGCAAGCCAGGCCAGGCCAGCAACAACTGCTAGGACGACGAAAAGCGCAGTGTTACGTCGGTTCATCGCAGATAAACCTCTGTTATCGAGTCTCTAAAATGCCCCATCTCCTGGGAAACGACTTCTAACGCATCCCGATAGTTGAGCCCATCACGCTGTAATTCCCCCATCCGTTCTTGAGCATAGCTGTGCCGCAGCCCATGTGCCCCGGTCGAGCGTCCCAGCGCACCGTCAGGTGCGGCTGGCCGTTAAGGCCAGTTTGTCGGCGTCAGCCGACAGTGACGCGCAAAGCGTTTCGGAGAAACGCTCCGAGTCGTCGTGTCGTGTCGATTCCAAAACAAAGCCGTTTTGCCGCGGGTTCCCCCCAGTACTGGGGGGAGGTGGGCAAAATCTTTCACTTCCCCCCAATATTGGGGGGAGATGCAGAATCCCCCAATTGGGGGGAAGTGAATTTTATCTTTTTTTTACAAGCTGTTAGGCGTCATTCGCTGACAAAAAACAGGCTGTTTCCTGTCTTCAAAAAAACACGTTGTTTGAAGGCGTCATGAATCAGCAGGTTTTTTACGCGTTTCCAGAAGCCTCAATGCAGCATCTTCGTAGCTCTCTCCAGGGTGGGCATTGGCTTCGATCACAGCCTGAGGAATACCAAAACGAGCGCCTTTACCTTTGGGAGGAAGGGATGTCTCGCTGGTGTGTCGATCGCGACTTTTTTTCTTGGATGATGCTGACGGCTTCTCGCCGAAGGTAAACACCAAATGAGAGACGCGCCGCCCGGTTTTGCGCTGTGACCACTTCACCCACATTGGCGAATGCTCGTTGACCTGTTCTACCGCAGGTTCAATCACCCAGCGCTTAAAGTCAGCTAACCGTCCATAACGACCTTCTAACTGGAAGGCATCACGTAGCCAGCCCATTTCAACTTCTCGCTGGCCTGCCTCACGCCACTGGCAAAGTAATTCATAGAGCCGGATACCATAGGCGCTATCCATATGGGCTACGTCAGCCAGCGCATAGCGGGTGAATTGCTCTGTCAGCTGAGACAGGTAGGGCACCATTGGTTGGCTGAAACGTAGCGCTACAGTCCCTTGATCCTCTTGATAAACAACTTCCTGCACCCAGCGTGTTAGCCGAACCTTGGCCCCTCCCTTCCCATTTGGGGCTTCATGCAGCGTTACTTCGCGCCGAAACAAACGCTCAGCGGCAGCTTTCAAATCGCGATAGGCAGTTTTAACCCCTACTCCAGCGAGGTCGGCTATCTCCTGCGCGGTAACCGTATACAGCTGCTGATCGGTTAAAGGGGCGTCACGCCTTACCTGAGCAATACAGCCTAGAATGATGCGCTGTTCATAGACACTTAGGCGGTAGGACGCCTCGATCAGGGCATTAGATTTGTAGACAAGAGACTTAATCAAATCAGCACCATTTGTGGAGTAATATTAATTACTCAACTTATACCGTCAATCCCTACACCTTTCAACCGTCAATCCCTCCACCTTTAACCGTCAATCCCTCC